>NZ_JADBSZ010000185.1:0-4582 GCF_020246425.1 Microcystis sp. M079S1 | reverse complement strand
TCGGTTCAAAAAGCATAGCCGTTCCGTTGAGTACAAACTAACAGGCTACCAACTATCTGATCATCGACGTAAAATCAAGTTTACCGATGGCTTTAAAGCAGGAGAATTTGATTTATGGTATAGTCAAAAAACCTTAGTTTATTATTCAGAGCAACAGATTAAACGAGTAAGAGTTGTTAGACGTGCTGACGGTTATTATTGCCAGTTTTTGATTGACGTAGAACGGCAAGAATACCATAAACCAACGGGACAAATAACAGGAATTGACTTAGGGTTAAAGGAATTTTATACCGATGCCCAAGGCAATACTGTAGAGAATCCCCGTTATTTAAGCAAGTCAGAAAAACGACTGAAAAAAGCACAAAGGAGATTATCAAAACAATTTCGTAAAGGAAAGAAACAGTCTAAAAACTATCACAAGCAACGGATAAAAGTAGCTAGGCTTCATCTTAAAGTGTCAAGACAAAGTAAAGACAAAGCAATTAAAGACGCTTTGGCGTTAGTCCAGTCTAATGATCTGGTAGTCTATGAGGCTTTAAAGGTGAGAAACTTAGTCAAAAACCGTAAGCTGTCTAAGTCGATTTCTGATGCTTCTTGGTATCAATTCACTGAATGGTTGAATTATTTTGCTAAGATTTATCGGATTGTCTGTGTTGCTGTTCCTCCCCATTTTACTAGCCAAGATTGTTCAGTTTGTGGGACGAGAGTTCAAAAAACATTAAGCACTAGAACTCACCAATGTCCTAACTGTAAAACAATCTTAGATAGGGATCATAATGCAGCAATAAATATTCTTAAAAAAGGGTTGAAATATTTGGGAAATTATCTCAACGGTACTGTTGGGCAAACAGAAACCGACCCAAACGCCTTGGGAGAGTCCGACCTCTGGGTTTTTAATGGAGACATTGAGAATCTAAGCTGTCTCGTTGAACAAGGAATTTCCGATAGTGATAGGTCAAGAATCCCCCGTCACAGCGTAGCTTGACGGTGGGAGTATGTCAATGAAGGTTCTTGTCATCCACTAATAGGTAGGTGAGAACACGAGGTAAACTATAAGCGGGGAGATTGTGGTGAAAACTTATGAAGTTGACTGTAACACTTGACCGTGACGAAGATGGAGTTTGGGTTGTAGAATGCCCCAGCATTCCGGGTTGTGTCAGCCAAGGTAAAACGAGAGCAGAAGCTCTTGAAAATATCAGAGATGCAATTATCGCCTGCCTTCAAGTTCGTGCAGAACGTGGGCTACCCCTAACGATTGAAACTCACCAAGTAGAGGTAATGGCATAATCATGTCCTCTGCTCTTCCTGTTCTCAGCGGACGTGAGGTAGTCCGAGTATTTGAAACCTTCGGCTGGCAAGTTGCGCGTCAAAGTGCCAGCCATATTATCATGGTTAAGGAGGGCGAACAGGTAACACTCTCTGTTCCTGATCATCGTGAAGTGGCAAAGGGTACGCTTCGTAGTCTTATTCGTACTGCTGGAATTACGGTACAAGAATTTGTTTCTGGCATGAGATGAGCGATAAGAGAGGTCTAACAATTCGAGTGCAGCGGACGGACGAAGGCTGCTGATGCTCAGTTCAAGGTTGTCTGATGCCGCTGATTCGAGCCGTTACTTGTACTGAGCGCATTGGAAGTATCAGTTATCAGCTACTTGTTTTCCGAATTAATTGGCCGTTTTTCAGTTTATTATCAACGTCCAATAGGATCAAAATCAGTCCCTTATGCACCCACAAAAATTATCGAGTATTCTGTTAACTGATCAAGGAGAAAGATTATGGTAGCCACTCCAGTCAAAACCAAAACCACGGGACAATACTACGCCACCCGCATCGATTTAGCATTAGATATCCGCAAAGCTATTGTTGAAATCTTAAGCCAAACCCTTGCCGCTAGTTTAGACCTAAAAACTCAGGTTAAACAGGCCCACTGGAATGTAAAAGGTTTAAATTTCTACCAATTGCACAGCCTATTCGACGAAATGGCCACGGAATTAGAAGGCTATGGGGACATGGTAGCAGAACGGATTACCGCTTTAGGTGGAACCGCTTTAGGAACAGCGCGCATCGCTGCCGCTAACTCGATTCTGCCGGAATATCCGGCTGATATCGTCGATGGTAGTGAACATATCGTTGCTTTAGCCGAACGTTATGCCTTATACGCCGCCCATCTTCGTTCTGCTATTGATACCACTGGCAATCAAGGGGATGCCGACACAGCAGATCTCTATACGGAAATCTCCCGGGACATCGATAAACGTCTCTGGTTCCTAGAAGCGCATCTGATTAAATCGGAAGATGTTATCAGATAAATTTGGGGTGTATTAACTTAGCTTAATACACCTTAAATTCTCGTAATCGGTAAACGTAGCCAATCACTTAACTGTTGTGCCAACCAATCTAATTCCGCTTCGCTAACATCTTCACTGGCAGTGATAACATATTCTCGATGGTTGGCAACGAGAACCAGAGAAGGAGGAATAATATTAACATTTTCTCCCTGCATAGTGACGGTGACATTGCGACGAATGAGACTATAAATTTCGCAACTAGCAGCATCGGCAGTTAGTTTAAATTTCAGCCCCCAGAGTTTTTGGTAGAGAGAAACTTTTTTGGGGGTAATTTTTAACTCTAGTTCCCCCTGCCAAAAAGATTTCCATAACTGCCAAGATAAACTAGAGGAGATTAAATTGAGCAGAAAAATTAGGATAATCGGGATTAAAAAAGCGACCAGTTTGAGATCATAAATACCGACTATGGTTAAGAGAATGATCGTAAAAAATAGGGATGGTAAAAACTGTCTTAACTGGGTTTTGAGATTGTTGAAAAACTTTTGTTTGGTTTTACTAGCGATTTTTATTTGCAGGAGATTATCTTTTTTATAAACAGTAACTTCGCTGCCGTAGGGTTTGGTCAGATTGCCAATAGATACTAAGATCAATTGACAACTATATAAGCTGGCTAAAGCTTCTGTCACCGAACGAAAATGAGAGTCTGGGGGGGAGTTTGATAATCTTTTTAACCAATAGATGAAAAAAGCGCTTAGATTAGTTTTTTGTTCAAAGTTTTCGGGTATGTAACGATGCTTAATCCCCGTGGCTAAACTAATCAAACTTTTACCTATATCCTGTAAGTCCGTGGTGGGAGAATCGGAATCAAAGGCAAAATCAACTAGATAAAAACGATGGGACTGGGTATCAAAGAGGATATTACTAAGTTTAATATTGCCGTGGTTAATGGGGACATCCTGCTGATGGAGATAGGAGAGAATCTCCAAAAGATATTTGGCAATTTGTTTGAGATCTTGTTCTGCTAACAAATAACTGGAGTTAAGATAGTTTTCTAAAGGCTGCGCTGATAAATAAGGTCGGACAATAGCGATGATTTGTTCTTGGGATGAATCTATCTCAAAGCTATCGAGGTATTTGGGGAGAGATGGGTGGGAGAGTTGTCGCAATAGGGCAATTTTACCGGTTATTTCTCCGATAAACTGACTCCCTTGCCCACTAGGAACAGAAATAAGTTTAATGATAACTAACTGGGTGGTGTGTCTGTCCCTCGCTAAGATAGTTTTTTTTCCCAGCACCTGTTGGACTTGATAACGACTATGGAGAACTCGATCGAGCATGGGGGAGGATGGAGTAAGGAGTATTTCTAGGATAGCTCACTCTGGAAACTCTAGCCGCCATCTTTAGCATCCTTTTAATATTTTAACCCATATTCCCCACTTCAGTTTGAAGCATAAAAAACTACAGGTCTTTTCAAAGAAAAAAAATCAGAATAAGCAAAAAAAATACTCAACCAATCAGATATTGAGAAGAAATCATCAAATACCAAATATTTTTTCGGCTCAAAGAGTTAAACTAAGTCACAACCAGCAGTCAGCGGCAAGAGTTGTTGGTTGGGAGAAGCCGAGAGGCCTTTCCGGATAGTCAAAGCAAGCTATAATTAAATCGGCTCGCTTGTGAGTTTATTCTCTGCTTGGCACGACTGCCAAGGGTAACGACAAGAGTAAACCAGGGGGCTACGATAAACCTAAAATTTTCCCAAAATAGGAGGAACCTCTCATGGTTGAGGCCATCTTACCGGGTACTTACATAACAGTACGAGATGAAGGACTGATTAGCGCTGGTCAGGTTGTTTCAGGAAATATCGGAATTGTTGGAACCGCAGCCAAAAGACCAGTGGATGAGGTACAAATTCTTGGCAGTTTTTCGGAAGCTAAAGCAATTTTCGGGGAAATTGATCCCGCTCGCCAACTAACCTTAATTCAAGCACTAGAGCAGATTTATAACAATGGCGGTAAGACTGTCTATGCAGTTCGTACAGGCACTAACGCCACCAGAGCTGCCTACAAAATCAAAGATAGCACCGACAAAGATCTGGTGAAACTGGAGGCACAAACTCCAGGAACCTGGGGTAATGACATCAAGATCAAAATCACGGTAATGATTCGGTAGTAGTGGCGTAGCCCTCTTGCTTACCTGGTATGAATTGTGTAAAATATTTATTAATAAAAATAATTGGAACCCGATCAGTCTTTAAACCTCTAGCTTGATCATGACTTTTCTGATAAATATCTTTT
>NZ_JADBSZ010000184.1:0-4006 GCF_020246425.1 Microcystis sp. M079S1 | reverse complement strand
TTGTGGCGCGATTACCGGCAAAAAAGCGTTATCGGAAAGAGTTCACCGGTGTGATTCTTGCGGTAACATCGAACCAAGAGATACGGCATCAGCAAAGGTAATCGAGAACCGAGGAAAAAACGCGGTCGGACTGACCGTGTTAGAAAACGCTTGCGGAGGCGATTTGACGGGGATCGACCGGGTTAAACCAGGTCGATCTAGTTAAAAGCCTAAGAACCGAGAATCCCCCGCTACACCGCGCGAGCGGTTAGCGGGGGAGAGTCAAAATTGGAGCGATCGATTATATATCAATCAATATGAAAGATAAACGGGTATTGCTGACCGGCGGTACGGGAGGACTGGGTTTAGGAGTCACTCCGGCGGTTTTAGACCATGGCGGTCATCTAACCATGACCTATCGGGAGGAAAGGGAGGTGGGTCGTCTGAAATCTCGGCTGAGTGCGGCGGAATTTGAGCGTATTCGCTTTGTCAAGGTGGATTTAACCCAAGAAACTGCCGTGGCTAGATTAATTGATGATCTCGGTCGGGTCGATGTTTTAATTCATCTAGTCGGGGGTTTTACCATGGGGGCGACGGAGGAGTTTAGCTATGAAGATTGGCTAAAAATGTTCGATTTAAACCTCCATAGCACTTTTTTACTGTGTAAACACTGTTTACGCTCGATGAAACTTCATAACTATGGTCGTATCGTCACTATCGGTTCTCGTGGTGCCGTACAACCCGGGGCGAATTTGGCCGCCTATTGTGCCTCGAAAGCGGCGGTAGTGGCTTTAACCCAAGCGATCGCAGAAGAAACCAAACAGACTAATATTACCGCTAACGTGGTTTTGCCCAGTATTATCGACACTCCGGGCAACCGGGAAGCGATGGGAGAGACAAATGCCAAGGACTGGGTAAGTCCCCAATCTCTAGCCGAGGTGATCTGTTTTCTGGCAGGGGAAGGGGCGAAAGACTTGCGCGGGGCGGCAATTCCCGTCTATGGTTCCCTGTGAGTGTTTTTTTGTCTTCAGGCTGATACACTGATAACGGCGCTCGCTCTCGCTAAAAATTGGGGTTAATTTATGCTTATTCCGATTCTTATCAGTCTTAGTATCTTACTTTTATCCTATCTGCTCGGTTCGATTCCCACGGGTTATTTAATTGGTAAATACAGCAAAGGTATCGATATTCGTGACTATGGTTCCGGTTCCACTGGGGCTACCAATGTGCTGAGAACTCTGGGAAAATCTGCTGGGGCGACGGTATTATTAATTGATATGTTAAAAGGAATGACGGCGGTGGCCCTGGTACGAGGACTATATTTTATGGATGTCAATCCTCTCCCAGAAAGTTGGTATTACTGGTTAATTATCGGGGCAGGATTGGGGGCAGTCATCGGTCATAGTAAATCGATTTTTTTGAATTTTAGCGGGGGTAAATCCGTCGCCACCAGTTTAGGGGTTTTATTAGTGATGAATCCCCTAGTGGCTTGCGGAACTTTGGCGAGTTTTTTAGTTATGCTCGCACTTTTCCGGATTGTTTCTTTAGGTTCGATTATCGGGGCGCTGGTGGTGAATATTTTAATGGTTGTTTTGGGTCAACCTCTCCCCTATATTTTATTTAGTTTGATGGGGGGCATCTATGTGATTGTTCGTCATCAGGGTAATATTAAAAGATTGTTGGCAGGGACGGAACCGAAAATAGGACAGAAAGTACAGCAATCATCGGAAGTAAGTTAAGGACACCTCGAATAAAAGATTTTGTTAACAAAGTGTTGGTCGAGGAAATCTCCTCGATATACAGTGGTAAAGGGGGAATAATTTTAAATGACTAACAAGGCGCTCTGTCAGTCAAAATCTGCCAACCTAATCTGTTATCTTCCTGCTGCTAGACACACTGACCCCCGGCTAGGTATGACTCCTGTTTCTGCCAGAACAGATAACGCTTGAGGTTGTACACCCAATTCTTGAGTCCGATTTGTGCCCCGACCCGCTCTAGTGCAATTCCCCTCATCAATTTTCCCCCCATACTGATTACCCATGCCCCAAAGACGTGTTCTACCTTCGCTCTGGTTTTTGATTTCTCTCGATTATTGGCTATTTGTTCCTGACTGAGGGGACGATGGCGATAGGCTCGTTCATGGATTTGACTAATGTGACCGAGAGCTTCCAGACCCGCCGACCTGTTCTGGCTACGATAGGCACTATCTGCCCAAATCTCATGGCCTTGATTGTCTGGGTTTAACACTGCCCCCAACTGCGGATTATCCTGCCACTGTGGGGGAATTTCCCTTTTTTTAATCTGCTCGTTCTCTTCTTGGCTATTCCTCTGAATCGCGACTGGCACTAAGGTCGCATCAATAATCTGTCCCCCCTGAGCTTCATACCCTGACTCTCGCAGAAATTCCTCAAATTCCTCAAAGAGCCTCTCTATGAGCCCATGTTTCTGAAGTTTTTTCTCCCATTTGTCCACTGTGGTTCCATCGGGAATCTCCGCCCCCTCTTCTAGTCCCACAAATCTTCTCAAGGAAGCGCGGTCATGGGTTTGATACTCTAGTTGCTCATTGCTGAGATTGTAGAGATATTTCAGGACTAGCATTTTCAGGAGTACTATTCGGTTGATGGGTTTGCGACCAGCTTGGCTTTTCCTGTTGGCCAGATCGAGAACCTCCAGCCGAACACTCAATCTTTGCCACGGTATCATTCGGTTCAAGTCTTGTAATTTGTCTTGGCGCTCTTCTAGCCTTGACTGGCGTTTTTTGACTCTCCCCTGTCTTTTTACCATTTTCGTCGGCTCCTAAGGACTATCCCCTCTAGTTAAAGGCTTTTTGCCCCATCAGTCTCTGGTTTTTAGAAAATCTTTCGATTTTTCGAGGCGCCCATTAGATTACATTGACAAAGCTTGGGAAATTATACCCAATTACGAAGCAGCCATACATGATAGGGGAATAGCGCTGAGAATGTTGAAAGAGCAAGGAAATCATCATTCAGAACCATAACAGTCTTTCTTTTCGTCGTCGGGGATAAATTATCCTTAAGAGGGGCAACCACAGGGGGGTTGCCCCGACATCTTGATATAACTGGACTTCCCCCATACAGAAATACCAAAAAATCAACAAAACCCTTACTGCATGAGGCTTCTCAGAAAAAATTGACAAGCCGCCACTGGGTACATTTTCCCCTTGAAAATGGCTGTACCATTGACTCTATCTAGAGTAGAGCGATTCCGTAGAGTTGGCTGTATGGTGATCGCTAACCTGATGATCAGCGATGATGTCATTAATCTCTAGAGCAGGATTCCCTCTTTAGCCATGTTTTTGATGGTTTTCTGCGCCGAAACAAGCTATAACGATGGATTTTAACAACTTTCCCCGACCTTTCTTTTTTATTCTCAAGCGATGTCAAAGACTGGATGAAACGTTAGTAGTTATAATTGTTTAGTGCTCGATCGACCAGATTGATTTCTACTTTGAAGAAAATGAAGATAAAACACGCGATTAATTGCCATAAATTCCTGACTTTTCTAATTATACTGGGCTTAATGGCTTTTTATAATAATTTTACCCCGCTCGCTTGGATATACCTTGCCCTGCACGGAACTTACGGTCTTATGTGGTTGCTCAAGGATAGATTATATCCGGATCAACAATGGGAAAAAGAAATATCGGTGGCTATGGGAATATTTACTTTTATCGTTCTCGGTTTATATTGGGCTGCCCCTTTTATTATTATTAGCGAGAAGGTGACGGCCACCGCTCCCTTAATATCCGCGGCCATAGCGATCAATATTGTGGGGGTATTTCTCCATTACGGTAGCGATGCCCAAAAGTATTTTACCCTTAAATATAGGGAAGGATTGATCACCGAAGGTTTCTTTAGTCGTTGTCTTGACATACTCCCACCGTCAAGCTACGCTGTGACGGGGGATTCTTGACCTATCACTATCGGAAATTCCTTGTTCAACGAGACAGCTTAGATTCTCAATGTCTCCATTAAGAATCCAGAGACCGGACTCTCCCAAGGCGTTT
>NZ_JADBSZ010000183.1:0-8874 GCF_020246425.1 Microcystis sp. M079S1 | reverse complement strand
TTCGCGTTCACTTCTCATTTTACCTGACAGTGATCGCTTTTACTTTTGATATTCTGATGGGAGAATGAAACAGCCCTACCCTTGATAAGGGGGGTGTTGATCCCCCCTTAATCCCCCCTTGATAAGGGGGGTGTTGATCCCCCCTTAATCCCCCCTTGATAAGGGGGGTTTCTGATAATTTTTAACGCCTACCTACTTATTCTGATAAATCGACTAAAAACGTTATCAGATAAGGATTTGAGAGAATGAAACGATCCTAGTGTTCATTCCATGAGATTGTCGGCTATGCTTAAGAATTAAGACGATCACCTTCTTGTCGATGAGAAGCACGGCATAACTTAGCCGTTAGCTGGACTAAAAAGCCATCGCGATCGAGTTCTGCGTATTTCCTGTTCCGAAGTTCTTAATGAGAGTAGATGAACTCGGAAACTTGAAGGCATAACTGCTTACATAGTATTCTTAGGTAGAAGAATAATGCCAAATAATTTTTCGACGCAAAAAAATAAAATTCAGGAAAGATGACTGCTCAATCTCTGTGGAAACCCCAAAAAGTTCACGTAAACCTACTAAGCCGCCTATCTGTGCTTCCCACATCATTAACTTGGTTTCAGACAAACTTTACTGGAATTTGGTTTGGCTGTTTCGAGTCTGACCATGAAATCCAGGATCATCCAGTAACAATGCTGACTCGATTCTATCCGGGTGGTTTTTTCCCGCTGCATGGACATCCCGGTGGTGAAGAGATTTTGGTGCTTGAAGGCAATTTTGTAGATGAAACAGGGGTGCATCCACCAGGCACTTATATGCTTAACCCCGAAGGCTTTATCCATCGCCCCTATAGTGAGGAAGGATGCCTGACTTTTGTTAAATTGCGGCAACATGGTGGTAAAACTCGTCAACAAGTGAGAACCAACATTTTTAATGGCTCTTGGCAAGTAGGTATAGTGCCTGAAATTAAGGTTCAACACCTCTACGAGCAAGCAGATTTCTCAGAAAAAGTCTGGATTGAGCGTTGGCTGCCTAACACTCAGTTGGTGAATGTTGTCGAAACTGAGATTAAAGAAATCTTTGTCATTGAAGGTACCTGGAGTGATGAGTTAGGTAGTTATCCAGTAGGCAGTTGGCTAAGATACCCCCCCCATTGCCCCTACAGTCCTTCCTCAACAACAGGTTGTCTCATTTACGTTAAAACCTATCCTGTTACTGATACAACCGCCAGATTTGTGGTGGGTGATGATTTCCAAGAGCCTGAAGCAACCATCTATGGGATTGAGGGTAGGACGTAGAGCCAAAAAAGACAGGCATTGCGCCTGTCTAAAAAACCAAACAAATCACCTATCAGCTGACCACAAATAAGGAGTTTTTTGCGTCAAATTTCCAAGCAATACCATCGGGATCTCTGATGCGACTCCAATCGGCAAATTCTGTTTCGGATTTATTTTTCTTGTTTCTACCCAAAACGGCCGGGGTAACTCCTAAACGTTTAGCCAAATCCGCCAAACTCATCGATGAGATGGTTTCAGATACAGTGCTTAGAGATTCTTCCCTAACTTCTGATTCTGACTGGGATAAAGAACTGGCAGAACTGTTCAAACTAGGATTAATTATCTCCTCCGGTTCTTGAATTACCGTTTCTTGAACAGCGATCGCTGCGGTATTTCCTTCATCTTTTTCCTCAAATAATTTACCTAAATTAGTCAGAGGTTGGGAGGAGGAAATAACAGGAACCTCCGGGACGGAATTTTCGCTCTTCTCGGCGACAATCAGGGGGGATTTAGTCTCCTGCGATTGCTCTAAATTGGTCCGAGGGAATCTCGATGCAGTAATCGCAGGAATTTGTTTTTCCTCTATTTTTTCTAAAGAGGGGTCACTCTCATCAAAAATACTACCCAAGGTACTGGCGGTGATAAAGTAATAGGCCATACCCTGATCGCCTACAGCTTTTTTTTGCGCCCCAAATTCCTCAGCTTTTTTGTCTAAAAATTGTCTGGCTAATTTGGCCGTGAGATTGGCTTTTGCCGATAGGTCAATCGGGGTGAGACAACCTTGATTGTCCTGTAAAAGTTGATTGAAATAGGGGTTAATCACCGTCGATAATTTTGACCAGCGATAGTCTTGCCACACCTTGACTGCCAGAGTTAAGAAGAAGACAAGTAGGATTAATGGCCAAGCGGTAAAAACAAGGATGATTAGCACCGCTAGGGGAATGATGAGGACGAGAAACCCCGCCGTTTGACGATCGATAATTTTTCCAGTCATAATTTCATAAGCTGCCACAATTAAAATTCTTAATGGCTAGTTTGACTATCTCCTGCCATAAGTGTATATGACCAGTTTAGGCTTTATTGGTCACGCCGGTTAGTTCTAGTCGTTCAAACATGGCAAATCTTGCTTTCAGGGCCAGAGAATCATCAAGTTTTGTTAAAAAAATCGGTTTTTGATACTTTTGTTCTAAAGCTTTTTGGATTAACCAATCGGCTAAAAAGGGATTTTTGGGTAGTAAGGGACCGTGGGCATAGGTAGCGATCGCATTGTGGTAAAATGCCCCTTCATAACCGTCCTCTCCGTTATTTCCGTAGCCAGTAATCACCTTTCCTAAAGGAGAAACGGTCTGTAAATAGGTACGACCCCCGTGATTTTCAAAGCCAATTACTAGCGGTTTTTCCCCGGTCATAGCTTTAATTTCCTCCGCTAAGGGGGAGGCAGTAATTTCAAAAACCACGTTACCGATACAGCGTTTCGCATTGGGGCCGGGATGTTTACTTACTAGGTCTAATAATCCTAATCCCTCGATTCTTTGACCGAAAGCTGGTTCGTAATAATGTCCTAATAATTGTGGGGAACCACAGGTAAAAACTCCCGGTATTCCTGCCGATAATTGTTCTTTCATCGCCGCCGCTTTTTTACCCTGTAAATCCCGCATAACGATCTCCTGCTGCCGATCCTGCGCCCCACCCCCAACAATTATATCTACTTGATAAAATGTCTCGGCTTCTGTTTGAGCATCTAGGGGAATAATTGTCACAGGAATATCACGCCATTGACATCTTCTTTGAATAGTAATAACATTACCTCGATCGCCGTAGGTACTCATTAAGGTCGGATACAACCAGCCGATTTTTAGTTCTATTTCTTGCATAATTTTTAATCAGGAGACAGGAGACAGGAGACAGGATACAGGATACAGGATACAGGATACAGGATACAGGATACAGGATACAGGAGACGGACTGCATCTCAAGTTTGTAGAAATATCAAAAATTATTACAAATATCTGAACAACTGCGTGTAAGCATCTCATACTAAATCCGCTGAGTATAGGCTACATATCAGGAGAGGCACTCCTGCAAGTGGAGCGACTCTTAAATTATGACAGATGTATTAGCAGCTGCGTGTAAGCATCCCACCGAAAAACTAATGCGCGGGGGGTTTGGGGGGTTCTACCCCCCAAACGCTTGGATTGAGTGATAAAATCGGAAGTAATACGGCCATCCGTTGAGTATGGGCTACATATCAAGAGAGGCACTAATGCAAAACGGAGAAGCAATAATCAGTTTTTAATAACTAGATTTAGTATCACAAAAAAAGCTAATGTAAGCTTGCGCTTATGTCCCCCTTTTCTAATTTCTACAAAATCTTTCGACCCGTGAGAATCTCTCGTACTTCTAACATAGCAGAATAGGTGGGTAAAATATGTAAAGTTTCCTCATTTTTGGTGTTATTAAGGGCAATTTGGATCGCTTTTTTTAGATCGGATTCAACAATTAAATCAACCGGATAAGCGAGACTATCCTGACTATATTGTAAGCGTAAAGCCATGTCATAAAGTCGATCGCCCGTTACTACTAAAGTTGTTCCCAAACGGGTTAATTTTTCCGTATCCACATCCCAAATCCAAGAAACATCCGTACCGTCGGGGATGCGATCATTGAGAACTAAGAGAGTAGTAGAAGACTTTTCTTTCTGTAAAATATCAGCCACCGCGCGAATTGTTTCATTCATACCCACAGGATTTTTAGACAGTAAAATCCTAACTTTTTTACCCTCAATTTCTAATTCTTCCGCTCGACCAAAAGCCGCTTTAAAACCCTGAACTGTCTCAAAAATTTCTCGATCTTTAATCCCTAATTCCTGGGCTACTAAACCCGCCGCTAAAGTATTATATTTATTATAAACACCGATTAAAATCTGCGGCCAATCGTGACTATGAAAAGCAGGACTACTCTTTTTAAAGCCGCAACTAGGACAACTAAAATCCCCTAAATGGGAGAGATAAACCCCACGATAATCCAAAGAAGCGCCACATTTAGGACAGTAAATAGAATCGACAGCGTGGGGAATTTCTTCTAGATATAATTCCGGCTCACTTAAGCCAAAATATACAACTCTTTGGGGCAGTTGTTGACCCAAATGGGAAAGGGTCGGATCATCAGCATTGAGAATCACTAAAGTATTGGTGGGTAGGGGAGATATAGCACCTTGCCAACGGCGACTAATTGTATCCACTTCCCCATAGCGATCGAGTTGATCGCGAAACAAATTGAGAGCTAAAATAGCGCGAGGACGACAATCTTTTAAAACCAAAGGGAGAATATTTTCATCCACTTCTAAAATGGCATAATCAGCCTTTAAAGTGCCGAATAAATTGGCATCGGCTAATAAAGCAGTGATTAAACCATTAATTAAATTCGCCCCAGTGGTATTATGGGTGACTTTTGCCCCCTGACGCTCTAGAATAGTTCTTAGGAGTAGGGAAGTGGTAGTTTTTCCATTCGTGCCAACCACCAAGATTACCCCCCCTCGGACTTGCCCACAGAGTAGCGGTAACAAACGGGGATGGAGACGACGGGCAATTTCCCCCGGCAAGACGCTGGCAGCCCCTAAACGGAGTCCTTTAACCACAGCAGTAACGGTTTTAGCCACCGCTACGGCTATCCCTAAACGGATGCGATCAAACAATTGCATGAACTGAGATTCTCATAGCTGTTTCGTGATTTTACCCCTAAAAGAAGACCCGTAAACGGGGTAAGTTCCCATTGATTCTTTTCTACCGACAAAAAAGACAGCCTATAATATAGGTAAGTTTGGCGCTGATTCCACCGCACACGACATTTTAGGGCTAGAGCTTATGGGTTTATTGACAAGATTGGGGATTTCACTGGGATTACTCGCCCTAGGCGGTGCTGTGGGGGTCTTAGGAAATCAGTATTTAAGCAGAAAAGCGCCCCTAGAGGTAAATAAACCGCCGGCAATCCTCCCCGCTTCCCTCTCTCTCCCTGTTATTCCCCAAAACGACGGCAATGTTAATTTTATCGCCCAGGCCGTGCAGAAAGTCGGGCCGGCGGTGGTGCGGATTGACTCGGCCCGGGAAGTGGCCGACCAAATTCCCGAAGAATTTAAACAGCCCTTTTTTCGGCGCTTTTTTGGTAATGAAGTGCCGATTCCCAGGGAGCATTTGGAACGGGGAACCGGTTCCGGGTTTATTGTCAGTACAGATGGACTACTTTTAACTAATGCCCATGTGGTGGAAGGGACAACCCAAGTAAAAGTGACTTTGAAAAACGGTCAAACTCATCAAGGTAAAGTCCTGGGGGTTGACAATATGACCGATGTGGCCCTGGTGAAAATCGAGGCGAAAAATTTACCGACGGTGACTTTTGGCAAGGCCGAAACTTTAATCCCCGGGGAGTGGGCGATCGCTATTGGCAATCCCCTAGGCTTAGATAATACGGTTACGGTGGGCATTATTAGCGCCCTAGGACGCACTAGCAGCGAAGTGGGGGTTCCCGATAAACGGGTTCGTTTTATTCAAACCGATGCCGCTATTAACCCCGGCAATTCCGGCGGCCCGTTGCTAAACGCCAAGGGGGAAGTTATCGGCATTAATACGGCAATTCGGGCCGATGCCCAGGGTTTAGGGTTTGCTATTCCCATCGAAACCGCCCAAAAAGTGGCGGGACAGCTATCTAGCAAGGGTAAAGCGGAACATCCCTACATCGGTATCCACATGGTGACGCTAAACCCAGAATTACGGCAGCAATTGAACGAAACTAAAGAATTAAACTTTAATATTGACCAAAATGAAGGGGTAATCGTCCTGCGAGTGGTGGAAAATTCCCCCGCTCAAAAAGCCGGAATGCAAGCGGGTGATATCATCGAAACTGTGGCAGGAAACCCCGTCAAAACCGCCGCCGATGTGCAGCAAGGTGTAGAAACCAGTGCGATCGGTGGTAATCTGGAAATCGAGATTAACCGCAGGGGTAAACAACAAACTCTCACCGTTCAACCGGGGGTTTTTCCTAGCAAAACTAGCGATTAACAATACCGCTCGGTCAAGGGGCGACCCCTTACCCTACACTGGGAGGAGAGAAAATAGCAGCGGAGCGATCAAAATTGAGGCAGCGGTTACAATTAAAACTATCAATTGGGCGCGGGGCTGCCCTCCTAATCGGTTTGCTGGGATTAACGGCCTGTCAACCGCCTGATCCGCCGAAAATTTCGCCGACAGAATCCCCTAAAATCGAGGAAACTGGCCGCTTAATCCTCAATAATGCCACCTTAGAACAGGCTAACCCCTCCGGACAACCCCTCTGGAAAATTCAGGTCAAAAAAGCTACCTACACCCAAGACCAAAAAATCGCCCGTCTGGAAAATATCAAGGGTAATATCTATCAAGATGGGAAAGTAGTTTTACAGGTTAGTGCTGACCGAGGGGAAGTTTACAAGGAAGGACAGGAAATTCTCCTCAAAGATAATATTGTGGCTGTGGATCCCCGCAATAAAGCCATTATTAACGCGCCGGAATTGCGTTGGCTACCCAAGGAAGGTATTTTAATCTCCCCCAAAGGGATCAAAGGTAGTCATCTACAACTAGAAGCCAAGGCCCGCCAAGGACGCTACGACACGCGCCAAGAAAAACTAGAATTACAAGGTCAAGTGGTGGCTACCGCCAAGGAATCTCGTGTCGTCCTGCAAACCGAGCGCCTGTACTGGGAAATTCCTCAACAAGTCATTAGTACCGATCAAAAAGTCGCTTTTGATCGCTATATTAATAAAACTATTATTGATCGCCTGACTGCTATCGGCGGTCGTTGGGAAAGAAAAAATAATCAGGTTATCCTGCAAGAAAATCTCGAATATCGCTCTTTAGAACCACCTTTACAGATTTCTGGTTCTCAGGCAATTTGGAACTATCAAAATCGTACCCTAACTTCCGATCGCCCCACGGAAATTTTTCAATATCAAGATCAAATCACTATTACTGGTAATCGTGTGGTGGTGGAATTAGGCAATCGCATCGCTTATCTCAAGGATGGGGTTAAGGGAATTAATCAGAAAACTGGGGCGCAATTGTATAGTCAGATCTTAACTTGGAAAATGTCGGAAAAAATTGTCGAGGCCGAGGGGAATATTATCTATGAACAACAGGAACCAAAATTTAATCTCACTGGCGATAAAGCGATCGGCACTTTAGAAGATAATAACATTGTTGTTACCAGTAGTTCCCCCGATCGAGTTGTCACCGAGATTTATCCCCGTTAACAGGAAAAATTAGCCAAAAAAAACTCTCCCCAAAAAAGGGAGAGAGGGGGGGTAAATATTTAAAACCTTACCATTTGAGCAGGTTAAACTGTTCCATATCGATGGTGTCGCGGTTACGATAGATAGTCAGGATAATCGCTAAACCCACGGCTGCCTCGGCTGCCGCTACGGTAATCACGAAAATAGTAAAAATTTGGCCTCGGATATTAGCGGGGTCAAGATAGTTAGAAAAACCCATTAAGTTAATGTTAACAGAATTGAGCATCAATTCGATCGACATTAAAACCCGGACGGCATTGCGACTGGTGACTAAACCATAAATTCCGATACAAAATAAAGCCGCCGCTAATAACAAATAATACTCTAACTGAATCTGCATGATACCTCTTTTTTTGGTCTTATTTAGGGGCGGTTAATTCTCTAGGTCGTTCGGGTAATGTTAAAGCTGTGGCCGTAGGTTCTTCAGCTTTCAGGGTGGGGATAAGGTCACGACGAGCTAAAATAATTGCTCCGACCATGGCCATTAATAATAGCACGGAAGCTAATTCAAAGGGTAGTAAGAAATCACTAAAGAAATGCTTACCGATTTCTACTAAAGTATTAGTCACTACTGCGGGAGAAGTGCTAGAAATTGACCAAGGCGTGATTAAAACCATGGTCGATAACAGGACAAATAAACCCACACAAACTAAAGCAGTAGATGCCCGACGAATCCAACGTTTAGGAATATCAGAAAAGTCCTCTTGCTTGTTAACAAGCATAATGGCAAAGAGAATTAAAACGTTAATTGCGCCCACATAAATTAGAATTTGTGCCGCCGCTACAAAATCAGCATTTAGTAAGAGATATAAACCCGAAATGCTGATAAAAACACCGCCCAATAAAAAGGCGGAATAAACGATATTAGATAATAGTACCACGCCTAAAGCTGTCCCGATTACTAGGGCTGCTAAAATGCCAAAAGATACTATTTGAACGCCCTCGGCTAAATTCACAGTAGTTTCATCTCCTTTTATGTTTGAGAGTTATTAATTATTAGTTATCAGTCAGGGATTAGGTGATGGGGTGGTCACTGCGTGCGCGTTGCGGGGGGGATTGGGGAGAAAAAGCTGTCTCGGAGTCTCCTAACTGCTAATTAATCATTGACATACTCCCACCGTCAAGCTACGCTGTGACGGGGGATTCTTTCCATATCACTATCGGAAATTCCTTGTTCAACGAGACAGCTTAGATTCTCAATGTCTCCATTAAGAATCCAGAGACCGGACTCTCCCAAGGCGTTTGGGTCGGTTTCTGTTTGCCCAACAGTACCGTTGAGATGATTTCCCAAAT
>NZ_JADBSZ010000182.1:0-7942 GCF_020246425.1 Microcystis sp. M079S1 | reverse complement strand
TTAACTTTAAACTCTAAGACAAACATTTTACGCAGGGGGGACTTAGACAAAATCAGTATAGCACAATAAAAGTTAAGTTAACAAGATATAGTTTAAAAAGCCGTCCTAAAAGGACGGGGCTTTAACCCAAAATTTCGGTAATAGTTTTAGCTCAGATACTGCACCATAATTGAAAAACCACAAATCCCCGACTTTTAAAGCCTAAAACCCTGATTAACTCGGTAAAAAATCTGGGATTTTAGACTAGGTACCAGATCTCAGTTTAACAAATATATTCGATCAACCTGTCTTTGGTTAATGTCATCAAACCTTGATATTGGAAAATCAAAAATATAGCGATCCGCTTGGAAAAGGAAAAAGTAAAACATAGAGTAAAGGGTAAAAGGGGAAAAAGGAAAAAGGGTTAGAGAGTTCTCCCGAATACGCAGACTACCCGAAAACCGATAAGGTTGCTGCGGTTGACGCGGCGGAGGTTGAAGAAGTTGCGAATCGCGGAACGGCAGAAATTAGGAATGTAGCCCCAGGAACCGCCCCGCATGACAGAATATGGATTATTTTCGTCTTTTTCAGTAGATTCTAGGCTATTTTCAGCATCAAGATTTTCCTCTTGATTATTATCAAGCCAAGCACTACCGTCACTAGGCGCATTTTCATAATTGTCATGCCAGTCATCCATACACCATTCCCAGACATTTCCGTGCAGACCGTATAATCCGAAAGCATTCGGGGGAAATTGACCAACGGGGATAGTTTCCTTTCCATTTTCGCCTATGGGTTCCGAGGCATAAGTTCTAGAAGCATTATAGTTGGCTAACTTATCAGTGAGGGTTTCTCCAAAGTAAAAGGGTGGGTAAGATTCACCTTTTGCGAGGTCTAGGGGTTCTGTCATAGCACGACAAGCGTATTCCCATTGTGCCTCCGAAGGCAGTCTATAATCTCTCCCCGTTAGCTTAGACAGTCGCTGGCAAAACTCTACAGCTTCATACCAATTGACTCTTTCAACGGGTCTAAGCCATCTATCTATTTCCCTGTCTTGATCTTGATAGGGTTTTTTAAAATAAGATGGATCTTCTTCTAAGTCTATTTTTACTTTTAAATCTGTTCTGGTGGCGATCACTTTCCATTGACCTTGAGTAATGGAATATTTCCCCATGAAGAAAGGAGGAACCTTTACATTATGTTGGGGACGTTCATTATAACGGCTATCTTTTTCATTTTTAGGAGAACCCATCGTAAAAGTACCACCAGGTATAGATACCATGTCGAGGTCAACGTTATTTGGTAGAGTTTCTGTGAAACAGTTAGCGGTGTGGGTGGTAGTTTTAATGATTTCGCCGCGACGGTTTACCGTGGGGGTTTCAAAGGAAAAGTTACGGAGATTTTGGCTCAATAAGTCTGTTATGACTGGTTCAAAAGTGATCGTGGCTACTTCGGATTCAAATTCAAAAAGTTCTAAGGTTTCTAATTGAGGAATGGCATAGTCAGGAATAGCTAATTGATGCAAGAAACTAACTTTGACATATTGAGAGTATAGGTATAGCTTTAGGGTCGATAATTTATTATATTTTTTTGATTGGAATAAATTAGGATTTAAGGTTTCAAATTTACAATAAATGCCAGTGAGACGACTACTAATTGCTGAAGGAGAAAGGAGAAGTTGTTTGGCTACTTCCGGGATAGAATAAGATTGGCTTGGAGTTGGCAAGAAATTGATTAAGGTTTCTGTTTCAATGTCCGTTAAGTGATGCCTTTGGGCTATACTTTCCAGAAAATCTATCCAATTAAAACCGATGGAGTTACCCTCAACAGCAGAGACAAGATTTAACCGCGCTCGACTTTTATCTAATTTCCTAATATAAGGGGCATATTCTTCTCCATATTGTCGTAGGGTAGAGACAGAAATAGTTGCAAAAGCTTGAATTAATTCTAGGTCATCTTCTCCACTTAATTCTAAAGGATTGGTTAAGAGAGTGGCTTCAAATTCACGAATGGTTTGATAGCCAAAATGACTAGCAATTTTTTCCGTTAAACTACCAATCACTCTTAGGCAAAACTCTTTTTTATTTATTTGTTTATCTGCGGCTATTTTATCTAAAAAAGTCTCTCGAATGCCCGGTTTAAATTCAAATTGAATCGGATAGTTAGACTGATAATAATTAAGGGGGGTAATAGGACTTAATAATCCTCCCATGACCACTTCTGCCACATGAACTTGAGTGGATTCAGGCAATAAGGTTCTTTGTACTAAACGAATGGTGGAAAAACTGACAGGAATGGCCGATAACCACTGAATTAATTCCCAAGCAAGTTGTGAAGAAGTTGCATAAAAGTTATTAATTTGTTGAAGAGTAGTCAGACTTTTCTCATCGTCTTCTTCTTCTTCTTCATAAGAATACATAAAATTAGACCCTAACCAAACCCCTGAACACCAGCTTATTCCTTTTCCCATTATCACATTAACCCAAGCTTTTATCGATTCCGATTCTAAGCTGACAATTGGTAGTTTAACTAATTTAAGCAAAGCTTGTTTATCAAACCCTTTAATCTGCCAAGATTCCAGGGGAATAGCTTGCCAACTTTGGGGAGTAAGTCCCTTTTTTTTATTGCCTAATCGAATTTTTATAGCATAATCAAGGTTAGTGCGTTCCCATATTCTTTCAGGAAAAGGATTCAAGACAGTTAACAGACTTTGGCTTGACCATTGTTGAAGAATATCAATAAATTGTTCACTAATCCAAGCAGGTGAAATGCAATCACTAACTATCAAAATTAAGCGTC
This sequence comes from Microcystis sp. M079S1, assembly GCF_020246425.1. Lineage (NCBI taxonomy): Bacteria > Bacillati > Cyanobacteriota > Cyanophyceae > Chroococcales > Microcystaceae > Microcystis > Microcystis sp. M079S1. The sequence continues at coordinate 5,164 of NZ_JADBSZ010000182.1, read as the reverse complement.
GGCTACCAGGAGCATTTAATGTTTGGGGAGATAGGTACTGAGAAAATGAATAAAAAGAAGAAATTTGCAAGGTTTTTGTCAAATCATCCCAGTTCATTCGATAGGGTTTTATATCACGAAATGCTCCTAAATGTTCGAGAAAATCTTGTACTTCTTTTAATAAAGATTGCCAAAGAATCATGGATTTGCTATCTTCTATTAGTAAGGCCACGTCTAACCAACGTTCTTTTTTAGGAGTTAGAACAGGAAAATAACGAGGCTGAGTAGGGGTACTAAGTTCGGCACTTCGCTTGACAGTTTCTTTGATATTTAATTCCTGAGCAATACGAGAATTAATTTTCTGTTTTAGGGGTTTAAGTAAGCGTCCTAATTCTAAAGTATTGCGGAAGATTCCTGTGTCTGGTAATTTAATAGGTAATTGTTCTGTGGGATAAGGGTTTGGCTCAATAGCAGTAGAAGAAACAGGTTTGTTTGATGGTGAAGTCAGAGGATATTTAAGCTCTGATAAAGGAGGTTTTGTTAATTTCTTACCAACCCCCTTTTTTTCTAAAAATAATAGCAAGGCGATGGAATACAAACCCTTTTCTATGAGAGTCCAAAAGAGAGTAATCATCATCAGTTCTTGCTGATATTTCGTAAACTCAATTTGGGGAGTTTCCCATTTTTCTAAAATCGTCCCCCAAACTAAACATAATCCCAGGTTTTCAACTCCTTTTAAAAAAGCCAATAGACAAAATTGGTAAGCTCCATCTGCTTCTCCTCTTATTAAAGGATTAACTGTCCGGACAAACCATAAAACTTCAGCTATCTGAATCGAATCAAGTTCCCATTTTTCTGTATCAACAAAGGCTACGAACTGTTCTAACATCACCTTTATTTCTCTCCAGTAGTGTTCAGATAAGCCATTAAACGCTCGATAATTGCTTCCTTTTCTTTGGCATTAGGTAAGGGTTTATTCATTAACATAAAGACAACATTAAGTAATTGGTCTGTTGCTAGAGGTCCCTTCTCTCGTTTTTCATAAAATTTCTGAATTTGGGTTTCAATTTCTTGGGTTAAATCATCTCCTAATTCTAAATGAGCTTTGACAATCTTGGTCAATTCTTCTTTATTAGGTTCTTTTATCTCCAATTGAATACAACGACGTTTAAATGGTAAGGGAAACTCCCTTTCTCCATTACTGGTCATAATAATAATGGGAAATTGTTCACAGGGAATACGTCCATCGACTACTTCATGGGTCTGACCATCAGAGGTTTGAACGGTTACTGTATGATACTCTTGATGCTTTTTCAGTCTTTGAAGTTCTTCTATGACAAAATAGCCTTCTTCAAAAATATTTAAGAGATCATTAGGTAAGTCAATATCACTTTTATCAATTTCATCAATCAGTAAGACTCTGGGGTATTGCTTTGAACACATAGCTGTTCCCAATGGACCAAGACGAATATAGTCACCGATATCAAATTTATTTGGCTTGTCTTGATTCAGTTGAGCATCTTTAACTCCTTCTCCTTGATTAATTTGAGCATCCTGTAAACGAGCGATCGCGTCATAATAGTATAATCCCTCTTGCAGTGTACTACGGGTATTAATCGGCCAATGTAATACCTCTCCTAATTCTAATTCCGAGGCGATGGCCTTGGCTAAACTAGATTTCCCCGTTCCGGGTTTTCCTGTTACCAGTAGGGGACGACGCAAATAAATGGCCATATTAACAGCGTTAATGACTTTCTCGTTGGCTTGAAAAGTTTCCTTTGCTGGTTTTTGGGGTTCTTGTTGGTTAAAGTTTCGCCAAGGGGGTGGTTCTGGCCATTTTTCAATAGAATGAGATTCTTTAGTTCCTTTAAAAATTTGCCAATCACTCATAATGTCCTTTCCTTTGTATTAGTATGTTTAACGAAATTGATGAGCAGAACTCACTAAAGCTTTAATTTCTTGCTGGTGGGATAGTTATAAGGATTTTCCCATAAAAAGCAAAGATGATGGCCTAAATGAAAAGGCTCTTCTTCGGTAGCTTCTAGTCTCTTCACTTCGACAGATTTGGTTAAGTTTTCAAGATTCAACACATTATCCTCCCCGTCTTTAAGATTTTCCTCATTATCTTTTTTAGGCTTAATTAACTCATCTAAGTCACTGGTATGATTGACAGCAGAATTTTGACATCTAGACCACAAGGCTAAAGGAATTCCCCTCTCTATAATAAACTCATAGCTGATATTTTCTAGTCTCAGTAAATCCGTCGGCAAGTTAATCCCAAAAATCATTTCTTGCGAGTCCATAACTTTTAAATCATTATCATTTCTGTCATTAGTTTGAGAGGCGAATATATAGTTATTTATCTTCATCTTATTAGCGTTTTTTGTCAGCCAATCCCATTTCTTTTTCCAGATGTCAAGACAACGTTTTGTCTTTAACCGTCGATAAGACCGAATATGAACAGATTCAAAAGAAGCACAACCGATTCTTTTAGAACGACAAAATTCATTTTCTTTAAATTTCCAACAGTCAACATCTAATGAAAATAAATCATCATCAAACACCCACTCTATTGCTAAATGAATATCTTGATCAAATCCAATTTCTTCTAATTTTTGATAACATTCTTCTAGTAGATTGGGGATATTTTCTTCTATCTCAGTTTGAGTATAAGGTGCATTCCCTTGAAACGTCTCTAATAAATTTTCCTGTTGATAGTCTGTAGAAGATTGAGGAATTGAGACTTTAGTATCAACAGAAAATTTTTCAGATTCACTATTATTACTTTGAGAACTTACCTTCTTCAATTTTATTGATAAATATAGACGTGCATTATCAAAATCAAGAGAATTTCGATTGATAAAATTATCATGCGAAATACTCGCCTTTGATCTTTGAGTAACTTCTTCTAAAACAGAATCACTTGGAACTTCTATCTTTTTTTTTTATCTATATGAGACGAAACTTTATTGGTCAATATGTCAGAATTAGACAACAATTGTGGAGTTAGATGTTCTGATATTCCTGCTATCTCAATAGAATTACAGCCTAATTTATAAGCAAATTCTACCGTCCTTCCTGCGCCTAAAGCATCATAGAAACCCACCGCAAACTCAATGGCTGCTTTATCCCCAATGGCTTTGCTCATCCCCACCACATAAGAAATATGCTCTGCGATCGCTTTTGCTTGAACCTCCGAATAACAAGCATTGAGAACTACGCATTCTATTTGGTCAGCAAATAAGTTAAATAAACTTGCTAATGCTTGAGCCTCAACTAACTTAACTTGACCTGTTTCATCTTCAAAGGCTAACCCTTCTTCCCCCGCACCATGTCCTGAAAAATGGACAATGTTCGGCTCAAAGTCGAGGATGGCACGGTGAATATCTCTGTACCTCACGGCTTGCCCTGTTTCAATGACGAAATTATCTCGTTGTTTTGCTCGTCGTAGCCCTTCTTTAATCTCGCGCATTTCCTCATCAAGACGCAATGGAGTCGTGTTTTTGGGATTTGCTGACAGAATAAGGATTCTTTTCATTGATTAAGACTCGTTTGAAGACAGATGAGATTTTAGGCGACGAATCCAAGTCAGAACCACCTGTCGCCAGCAATTCTCATTTTAAGGTTTCATGACATTAAAAGCATTGCACCTAGAGGGGTTAATAATTCTTAACGAACCTCTAGATCGCTGAAACAAGGCAAAATCGTTTCAAAATGAGAATTGCTGGTTTCAACCCGCTTCTATTCACCGATTAGAATCCCCGTCTTTTTAAAGTGGGGAGATGTCAATAAGAAACCTTCCGCACCAGTTCAAACTCACCGCGGGCCAACCGTTCCAACATTTCCGACACCGATAGGTCGTACTGTTCCGCAATCGCCTGAACTTCTTCCCAGCCAGCCTGAGTCACGCTTAGATTGCGGCGTTTCTTCGGCTCTTCATAAGTCAGAGGCCTACCGTCCGGATTTGGTGGATTTTCCTTCCTGTCCTTGTATTTCCCTCTAGTTTCCATTGAACAACCCTTTAACTTCTCTACACTATTTTACCCAATACAGCAACAGAAAATTCCCTCAAGGGATGGATTTTTAATTATATACATATACAATTAAAACATATACTTTTTGGTGCGATTGCAGGGGCGGAAATCAACAGGGGACTGAGTAGGGAGTCTTTTAAACCGAAATGAGGTTAAGAGCAATTGATATCTAGATTAAGGCAATTTTAAGATCGCCACCTACCTAGAAAACAAGCCCCAACTCTATTCGGGTTATGGGGCAAATTCACGAAAAGTACATCGCTTTCGATAGAAAGTATATACCTTCGCACAAAAACTATAACTATTATGACACAGAACAAGATAGAAGGCAAGTTCTACGCGCTAAAACCGGAAGAGTGGCTCGAAGTCACCAAAGAATTGAGATACGCGGAAGTTCGAGTTCTCTACTATCTGAGAACGATCGATCCGTTCGGCGGTCGCGATCTGCGCGTCAAGGTAACGGATGTGACAACCGCCACGGGACTCCAGAAAGGCACGGTTTCCAAAGCCCTGAAAGTTCTTATACCAAATTTCTAAATCCATGACAGACATCCACGCTCGAATGCTTGCCAAGCCTGCATTCGTTGTGACGCGAATAAAGAAAAATGGTATAAGTCTTAATAATCTTAGAGGCGCTGGATTCCTTTTCCTGACTGGGTTCTGGAACCTGATCGTTTCCTACAGTGCGAGGATGTTTCCCACAGTGCGAGGGTGTTTCCTGTAGGAAACTTGATGGTACTGTAGGAAACTCCCTCGCATCAGAGGAAACCCTGTTTCCTGTAGGAAACTTTTCCGCATCAGAGGAAACCCTGTTTCCTGTAGGAAACTTTTCCGCATCAGAGGAAACCGTGTTTCCTGTAGGAAACTCTTCCCCGTCGCGGGAGACCTGATCTCCTTTAGGAAACGTTTGCAGCTTGACCAGTGCTTCGGTGATTTCTAGATCGATGTAACCTTTATCGCTAATACCAAATTTCAAAAACTATGGCATACTTATAGAAAAGATGATTAAGTGGATAAATTAGCGATGCCAGTCGTACCCAAAATTGATATTGTTGAGTCAGTAGAAGATTTAAAAGAATTAATGAAACAACAAAAAAGTAGTTTAGCCTACGCTAAAGTACAGTCCTTATATTTTTTGAAGATGGGGGAGG
>NZ_JADBSZ010000181.1:0-14701 GCF_020246425.1 Microcystis sp. M079S1 | reverse complement strand
GGGTAGGGTTGATTCATGAATCAACCCTACCATGAATCAACCCTACCATGAATCAACCCTACCATGAATCAACCCTACCATGAATCAACCCTACCATGAATCAACCCTACCATGAATCAACCCTACCATGAATCAACCCTAGTAGTTTGGGGGGTTCTACCCCCCAAAAGCTTGGATTGAGTGATAAAATCGGAAGTAATACCATTTCTCTAAATGAAAACTACACATCGAATTTAAGTCACCCTTTTTAAGGGGGATTTAGGGGGATTAAACTTCTGTAGTCAGACTTTGGATAATTGGTATAACGATCAATTTTGGCAGATAGTTTCCCTTTAAAAATCCCAACTTAGTAGATTTACAAAAATGAGATGCACCCGCTCAAAGATTGCTCAACTTGCTAAAGATTGTAGTTCGGAAGTGCCATAAACTCTCACGATTTTGTCTTGGCAGGCCGTGGCGATATAATTACCGTCGGGACTAAAACAAACGGAATAGATTTTCTGGGGATGGGGAATAGAAATAATCGCTTTTCCTGCTTTTAAATCCCATAATTTTAAGCTTTTATCATCACTACCACTGGCTAATAGTTGATTATTAGGACTAACACTAACTGAATTGATATGATCACTATGTTCGCTGAGAGTTTTTACCTCTGTACCTGCTTTAATATCCCAGATTTTAATAGTTTTGTCTTTGCTGCCACTGGCTAAAAATTTGTTATTACTGCCGAAATCTACCGATAAAATACCTCCAAACCAATCGGAATGACCTTTTAAGGTAATAGTGCTTTTTTCTGCCAGATTCCAAATAATTACCGTTTTGTCATTTTCGCCGCCACCACTGGCTAAAAGTTGACCATTTTGACTAAATTTAACTGTTAGGACTTTATCGCTATGACCTTGTAAAGTGGCCAGAATTTCTCCAGTTTTTACTGACCATATTTTCACGGTTTTATCTTCACTACCACTAGCAATAATTTCCCCATCGGGATGAACAGCTACTGCTGTAACTTTATCTTGGTGTCCCGTTAAGGTAGAGATTAATTTTTTAGTTTCCAGTGACCAAATTCTTAGGGTTTGATCATCTCCTCCACTAACCAAAAATCCTTGACAGGGACTAAAAGCAACAGAGTTAACTCCCTTGTCCCACCAACCGGCTTTTTCATGTCCTTGTAAACTAAATTTTTGATTTTTTTGCCAATCCCAAACAATAACAGTTAACTCGTTATCTCCACTAGCTAAAAATTTACCATCTTGGGAAAAAGTTAGACATTTAACCTCACCTTCATGGCCTTCTAGGGATTTAAAAGATACTAAACGATTAAACATAGTGAAAACATTAGTTAATCAAGATTTTTCGGCATTACCAGATATTAGTTTTTCTCTGGGGGACTACTTCATCCCTGAGATAACTTTTTCCGCTCACCACAAGTACGGGGAAGCCATTCTTCCCTGATTATAACTAATTACAGTGTTTCTCGTCAAGGAGATGCAGCTAATCTAAGGATAGCCTATTAAAATAGGTCTTAGCTGATAAGTACCCGTTGACAATCCTAGTCCTAGGGTGGGACAATAATCGAAAAAATTGCCTGATAAATTAAGTATTGACCGTAACCTAGCCCAAAAAGGCTGCTATTCAGGGGCGCTATAGGGTAAGATTAACTATTAGGGTGGAGTTTATTGCCGATTTTAATCTTGTCCTAACCAAGCAAAATTGACAATTGAATCTGTAATTTTAAAAATATCTATCCCGTCAATATCATCTAACCGCAAATGCTTAAAATTTTAGTTGATGGTACACCGATAAGACAAAATCCTAGTGGAATTGGATTATATGCTTATCACCTGATTGCCGAATTAGCTAAATTACAAAACCAAGAAAACTTTTCCCTGTCCCTCTGTTTTCAACCATCGGTAAAAAACTGGCTGCGGGGTAATCTTTCTATACCCGAAAAACTGCAATCCTATCCAGAGGTTAAGTGTTTACCAATTCCCGTCAGTCTTAGCAATATTTTAACCCGATTTCCTAATCCTCTAATTCCCTATCTAGAAAACTTTCTTGATTCTCCCGATATTCTCCACGGATTGGATCATGTGGTGTATCCTTGTCGTCAGAGTCGTCAAGTTATGACTATTCATGATGTTACTTTTATGAAATATCCTGAGTTTGTGACGGGGATTGTCAAAACCTACACCCAACGCATTAAAAAATCTCTACAATGGACAGATTTAGTTATTGCTAACTCCGCAAGTACCAAACGAGATATTATTGAATATTTAGATGTGAACCCAGAGAAAATTTTTGTTACTCCCCTCGCAAGTCGTTATTCTTCTCCCCCAAATTCTCCCTCATCTCTAACTATCACTAAACCCTATTTACTCTTTGTTAGTACTCTAGAACCACGAAAAAATATTATTAATCTTATCACCGCTTTTAACTACCTCAAGGACAGGTATAAATTAGGCCATAATCTGATTCTGATTGGCAAAAAAGGATGGAAGTACGAACCAATTTTCGATAAAATATCTCAGTCTCCCTTTCGAGATAGTATCCAACATCTTGATTATCTTACCGATGACTTAGTTGCAGATTATTATCAAAAAGCCGATGTTTTTGTTTATCCTTCCTTTTATGAAGGTTTTGGATTACCAGTTTTAGAAGCGATGACTTTAGGTTGTCCCGTGGTAACTGCTAATACTGCATCCTTACCCGAAGTCACGGGAGACTCGGCAATATTAATTAATCCCGATAATTCCCTAGAAATTGCCGCAGCAATCTATCAGGTGATTAGTGATACCTCTCTCCGTCAAGAATTAATCAATAAAGGAAAAAAACAAGCGGCAAAATTCTCTTGGCAAAAAACTGCACAAGCTACTATAAAAGCTTATCGTTCTCTTTTATAATAAGTAAGTATTTATAATTAAATTGAAGATGGATCCCCCCTTAATCCCCCCTTGATAAGGGGGGTGCTGATCACCCCTTAATCCCCCCTTGATAAGGGGGGTGCTGATCACCCCTTAATCCCCCCTTGATAAGGGGGGTACTGATCACCCCTTAATCCCCCCTTGATAACGGTGGTGTCTGACAACTTTTAACACCTACCTGCTTAACTAGCTAATATCTATGAATAGGAATCATCAATTATTAATCAATCTCGCTTTTCTCGGTACTAAATATACTGGATTGACTACCTATACTAAAAATCTCATTCCTCAATTAGCTAACTTAAATCCTACCCTAATCACTTCTAATAGTTACCCAGATTTTAACACCTATCCTGTCTCGGCAAACCTCACCCAAGAGCAGGGAACTAAAGGCAATATTAGGCGCTTAATTTGGACAGAAACCAAACTCTATCAAACCTATCAACAATTGAAATCCTCTCTGCTATTTACCCCTATTCCAGAAGCACCTATTTATGGAAATTGCCGCTATATTGTCACAGTTCATGATTTAATTCCCCTGCGATTTCCGAAATTTTCTCCTTTAACTTTTTATAATAAATACTATTTACCCCAAGTCCTGAAAAAAGCCACACATATTATCGCTGTTTCCCAAGCAACTGCCGCCGATATTAATAAGTTTTTTAACATACCTCTTGACAAAATAACCGTGATTCTTTCTGGATATGATTCTGATAATTTTCGTCCTCTAAATCTGGCGACTCGTCCCTATTTTATCTATCTTGGTCGTTATGATCCTCATAAAAATCTCGGTCGTTTAATTACTGCTTTTTCCCAAATCGATCCCGAATATCAATTATTAATTGTCGGTCAATTTGACCCACGTTTTACCCCTGCTCTACAGCAACAGGTAGAAGCATTATCAATCTCTCAACGAGTGCAATTTTTAAACTATGTTTCCTATGGAGAATTGCCGCAACTTTTAAACCAAGCAACTGCTTTAGTTTATCCCTCCCTTTGGGAAGGTTTCGGATTACCTGTACTAGAAGCGATCGCCTGTGGAACTCCTGTCATTACTTCTAATCTTTCCTCTCTCCCAGAAGTCACAGGAGATGCGGCAATTTTAATTAATCCCTATAGTATCGATGAGATGAGAGAGGCAATGCAGCAAATCGCCATGGATGAACAATTACGCCTAAAATTAAAATCCCTGAGTCGCCAACGCGCCGAGCTTTTTAGTTGGGAAAAAACCGGTCAAGAAACCGCCACAATTCTGCAAAGTTTTCTCTAAAAATGGTGATAAAAAATTTATCAATCATTGTCGGATGAGTTATACTAAATCCGTTGAGTAACGCACAGAAAACGGGTTTCTCGGAGAAACCCGTTTTCTACTCATGCAAAAGGCAACAGGGTGAATAAATAATCAGTTTTTAATAACCAGATTTAGCATCAACTCGTAGTAGATGGATTCATGAATCCATCTACCTAGGGGGGAGATTCAGTGTTACTTCCTATATATTATTGTGCCATTCTTCGGGAATTTGAGAGACTTTTTCCTTACCATTAGGCTGATGAATAGGTTTTCCTAAAGGACGAATTTTGAGATTTCCTTGCAAATAAGCGGCGATTCTTTCCCTGGCAATTTTCACATATTCTGCTTCTTTTTCACTCCCCATCACTCGACGATTGTGCATAATACTAGCAATCAGAGAAGTTCCGACCCCGGCAAAAGGATCAAAAACCCAATCCCCCTCATTTGTCAAGGCTAAAACACATCTTTCTACTAATTCGATCGGATATTGACAAGGATGGATAGTTTTCTCTGGATGATTAGATTTAACGTTAGGAATATCCCACAGTAACTCATCCCATTCTTGTGCCAAAAACTCCCAAACATCGCTGGGATTTTTCCCTAAAGGATTACCAGAGGGTTTACCGATATTTTTACCTTTAAAATGGCGCTTACCAGGGTATTTAGCGGGGATTCTCACCGGATCAAGATTAAAGATATATTTATCGGTTTTTGTCAACCATAAAATAGTTTCATACCTGCCAGAAAATCTTTTAGAGGTATGTAATCCATGGCCAAAATGCCAGACAATTCTATTTCTTAAAAAGAAACCCATTTGTTTAAATAGCTGATAATAAAAAATATCTAAAGGATAAACTTCTCCCTCTTGAACGAAATTTCCCACCTGCCAGCAAATACTGCCATTATCTTGCAAGATTCTAGGGAATTCTCGCATAATTTTGGTTTGGGTTTCCAGATAAGTATCCAAAGAGATTTTTTTTTCGTAGTCTTTTCCTAAATTGTAGGGAGGAGAAGTAATAATCAAGCTCACAGAATTATCTGGTATAGTCTTGATAAAATTATTGGTATCTCCTTGATAAAGAATTATTTCGGCATCAGGTTGATAAAAGTCTCGCACTGATTTTGATTGAGAAAATAAGGGCAACTGATTCATAGAAAATTTAGCAGAGAAGAGCCACTTTTAATTATATAGGGTTTGCTGAAAAAGTTTTTCCTGGGGGCAGGGTGTGGGGTGTGGGGTTTTACCCATTTTACATCCAATATTCAAGAGAGCCAGTTTTTTCAAACAACTAATGTCATCTGTAGCCAGCAAATATATCACAAAAATTCTACTTTTTTAGATAAAAATCGGGAAGAAAGTTTTAACTTTTTTCTATTCTTCCCTTAACTCAGATTAGCTCAAACCAGGGACGCATTCGCCTAATTCCACTGTAAAAGGTTGCCAAGGACGAGGATAAATTACTTTTGTCGGCAAGGCATGGGATGTTAATAATTCTTGAAAAGATTCGGGACTACCCTCAGCACTTAACACCGCCATCAATAAACCTTTAAACTCGATATCACCACCGGCAGCCGTAGAAATAATATATTGGGGCTGCAAGCGTTGACAGACTGCTAAGGCGCTTTCTTGTCCTTTGATTACCGGTCCGAGGAAAGGTATTTTTAAGTCAATCAAAGGGGTGATAATCACGGAGATTTTACCAAGAGAATCGAGGCTAGGAGAATGATAACCGTGGGGTTCGTAGTAGATACTCTGATTTGTCGCTAATTCCTTGATAACATAACCATTTTCCACCAGAGTCGGCCCGACTGGAGAACCGGGGACGGCAGTAATTTCGATCGCATTGTCAAAGATATAACTAGAGCCGTGGGTTAAAGGAATGAGATGGGTATAATTGAGCGCTCGAACCACTTTTTCGGCATTGGGAGAAGCTACCACGGGAATTTGGCGATCAAGTACCTGTAAAGTAGGAGGATGGGCGTGATCTTCCAAACCTTGGGAAAGAAGAATCAGATCGATATGTTCGGGAATGGCATGATTAGCGGTTTTTTTGCCCTCAAATAGCCAAGTTAAATTACCAAAAGTCAGGGAACCTACCAACCAAGGGTCGAGAAGCAGGCGTTTTCCCCCGATTTCGATTAACCAAGAATTACTATCAAGCCAAGTTAACTGCATATAAGCCGAGGAATAATGGGGATTTTCTTAATTTAATTTAACATTAGCATTAACTTTTCTGCGCTTGGGGGTTTTTCAGTCATCAGTGAAAACACAGCACTGTTAATGCCATTTATAGCAGTTATCTTAATGGTGAGGTAGGAAGTCTCTGGTTTTAGGGAACGGGCAACAGTAGCCAGTCGTCAGGGGGTGATACCAAATTAGGTTACACTTCATCTTGAGGAGAAACGCTGTCACACTCCTCACTCAATGCCGGTCACTGAAAACCCAAATCTGATCACTGATTACTGATTACTGATCACTGATCACTGATTAGTCAAGGCTTAAGAAATAGGGAAAGTTTAGCTATCTTAGGGAAAGTAGGCGCTAAAAGGGGAGGAAGAACGCATCAGCCGAGACTGAATTTCTATGACTAAACGTACCTTCGGTGTTATCGGACTAGCTGTCATGGGAGAAAATCTCGCTCTCAATGTGGAGAGTCGGGGTTTTCCTATAGCTGTTTACAATCGCACCGCCAGCAAAACTAAAGAATTTATGGAAACTCGCGCCGTCGGCAAAGATGTCAAGGCGGCCTATAGTTTAGAAGAATTCGTCCAAATTTTAGAGCGTCCCCGCAAAATTCTGGTCATGGTAAAAGCTGGCCCGCCGGTGGATGCCGTGATTGAACAATTAAAACCCCTTCTCGAAGAAGGAGATATGATTATCGATGGCGGTAACTCCCTCTACGAGGACACAGAAAGACGCACCCGCGACCTAGAATCGACCACTAAACTCGGTTTTGTCGGTATGGGAGTCAGTGGTGGCGAAGAAGGCGCTCTGCACGGTCCTTCCCTGATGCCGGGGGGTACAGAGTTCGCCTATCGGGAATTAGAGCCGATTTTAACCAAAATTGCCGCCCAAGTCGATGATGGTCCCTGTGTCACCTACGTGGGTCCCGGGGGTGCGGGCCATTATGTGAAAATGGTTCACAATGGCATCGAGTACGGCGATATGCAGTTAATTGCTGAAGCCTACGATGTGCTGAAAAATGGTCTAGGACTAAGCAATCAGCAGTTACAGGAAACTTTCACCGAGTGGAATCGCACCGATGAGCTTAATTCTTATTTAATTGAAATTACCGCCGATATCTTTAAGTATGTTGACCCGGAAACCGGTCATCATCTGGTAGATTTAATCTTGGATTCGGCGGGACAAAAGGGAACCGGACGCTGGACCGTGTTAAGTTCCTTGGAGTTGGGGGTGTCAATTCCGACTATTTATGCTGCGGTTAATGCTCGCGTGATGTCCGCTTATAAGGATGAACGGGTGGCAGCCGCCAAAGAGTTACCCGGACCTGGGGAAACCTATCCGGGGGATGCGGCACTATTTGTGAATAAGGTGCGTGATGCCCTTTACTGCTCGAAAATGTGTTCCTATGCCCAGGGTATGGCTTTAATCGCTAAAGCTTCTCAGGAGTTTAACTATAATATCAGTCTGCCGGAATCGGCCCGGATCTGGAAGGGCGGCTGTATTATTCGGGCCGGTTTCTTGGATAAAATTCGCAAAGCTTTTGCGGAAAATCCGGGCCTGCCGAATTTGTTGTTAGCACCGGAATTTAAGCAAAGTATCCTCGATCGCCAAGAAGCTTGGCGTGAAGTGTTAGTCTTGGCTAATAAGTTGGGAATTCCCGTCCCGGCTTTTAGTTCTTCTTTGGACTATTTTGATAGTTATCGTCGGGCCAATTTACCGCAAAATCTCACCCAAGCACAACGGGATTATTTTGGCGCTCATACCTATGAACGTACCGATAAACCCAGAGGTGAGTTTTTCCATACGGAATGGATGGCTGAATCGTAAAGCTATCTAATATCTTCTCCCCTTTTTATTTCTGGTAAAAAGGGGAATTTTTTGGCTATCGGTCAAGAAATTTCGATAATCCTTGGGCAAATTGTTCGGCAGTCATGCTCCAACCTCGGTTGGCAGGGACTAAAAGAGAGCCGGTGCTGAGAAGTAAGTCCATAGTTGCCAATCGCTTCTAGGTGTTGAGCAGTGCCATAACCCTTGTGACGAGAGAGTCCATAATCGGGATAGCGTCTGTGCCAACGAGTAATTAAGTCATCGCGCCAGACTTTGGCCACGATACTGGCCGCCGCAATTACCGGGGATTGTTGATCTCCCTGAATTACCGCCTTTTGGGGGATTGACAAATCTTTAATAATGTGCTTGCCATCGACCCAGCAGAGACTGGGGGAAAGGGGTAATTTCCCGATAGCTCTGCTCATCGCCAGTAGGGAGGCATGAAAAATATTCAAGCGATCGATCTCTTTCACCGTAGCATAACCGATGCGACAAACAAAATCCCGTTGTATTTGCCGGCTCAATTTTTGCCGTTTTTGGGGGCTAAGTTGCTTACTATCCTTCACCCCCAACTCCCACAGCCGCGCAAAACCAGAGGGGACAGTGACCACTACCGCCGCCACCACGGGGCCAAATAAAGCCCCGCGCCCCACTTCATCGACACCGGCAATTAAGGGTTCTGCGCTCATGACTCATCGACAGTGGCGGAGGAACGACGACGACGACGACGCAGCACCGCGGTTTCAGCCTCTAGTTGTGGCTCCTCTGTCACCTCGGCGCTCACTGGTGTCTCTAAAGGAATGACTTCGCTCGGAAAAACTGGAGTTTCGGGCGTAAGCGGTTCGGGCGTAAAAGTCTCTGGCGGACTAACTTCTTGGCTGATTTCCTGACCAACTTCGCTAGTGGTGGAACGACGACGACGGCGCACCAAGGAACGATTTTCGGCTTCCTCGCCGGTTTCCGTCGCTTCTACCGGGGTGTCCTCGGCTTCTAGGGTAGGAGTCAAGGATATTTCAGGATTGGCAAGCATTTCTGGGTTTTCCGCTTCTCTTTCCCCGGCCAGTTTCACGGAAACAATCACCGATTTCGGCTCTTTAAACTCCTTATCCACCAGAATCAGGGGAGAAATGCCCATTAAAGAATAAACTTCCTGTTCTACGGGGGTCATTTCCACGGAAACCCGCTCCCGTTCGCTGACGGGGATATTTTTGGCGGCGCTGGCATCTTCTCCCCGTTTCGAGAGACGGGCGGGGCGTTCTCGTTTTTCCTCAAAGCGTTGGGGTTCTGATTCCGGCTCGATTTCGTTGTTAACACCGTTAGTAGAGGCTTTTTCGCCCCGTTCCTCTTTTAGTAACAGTTCCGAGGGACGACGACGACGGCGACGGCGAGAATTATTAACCTGTTCTTGATAGTTGGGGTGGAAGGAAAGATCCATCCCTTGGACGTTTTCTTCGGCCTCAAATTCGGAGAAAACTTCTAGATAGGGTTCGGCAGCCGCAACGCTAGGAGCGCTCTTATCGGGTAGAACTTTTGTATTAGTCGGGGCGACGATAAAGGTTTCTTTTTCCGCGCGGCTAACGGTGGGGGTTTCTAGGGCGATGGCGTTGCCTTCTCCGGGTAGATGGGCTAAATGGCCCAGTCCGCCGCAATGGTCACAGGTTTTGCCGAATAATTCATAAATGTTTTTCCCCTGACGCTTACGAGTTAATTCCACTAACCCCAATTCCGATAATTGGGCAATCTGGGGCCGGGCCTTATCGCTTTTCAGGGCCTTATTAAACAATTCCAGCAGTTTCAACTGGTCGCGACGGGAATCCATATCGATGAAGTCCACCACCACCACACCGCCGATATTTCTCAAGCGCAGTTGTCGGGCGATTTCTGTGGCGGCCTCGCTATTAGTCCAGAGTACGGTTTCTCGGGACGTGGCCGAACGGGTAAAGGAACCGGAGTTAACATCAATTACCGTTAAAGCTTCCGTCGGTTCGATGATAATGTAGCCGCCGGAGGGTAAATCAACCCGGGGTTTGAGGGCCTCGCGAATGGCGGCGTTAACCCGGAAATAGTCGAGAATTGGCTGGGTTTCCCGATGGGAGTCGATATAAACCCCTTCGAGAGCTTTGCCGCCGCCCCAGTTCGTCAATTGCTGTTTAACTCGTTTTACCGCCACCGGGTTATCAACAACAATGCGATTGACATCGGCACTGTACATATCCCGCAAAACCCTTTGAATAAAGTCATCATCGCGGTTAAGCAGGGCCGGGGCGCGGCTGCTGACGGCCATCTGTTGGATGCTCTCCCACTGTTTTTGCAGAAATTCCAAATCCTCGATAATCGCTTCTTCCGCTTTGCCTTCGGCCTCGGTGCGTACCAGCAACCCCATCCCCGCCGGTTTGACCAAAATCGCTAAAGCTCGTAAACGGGAGCGCTCGTCTTCACTGCGGATGCGACGGGAAAGATTCACCCCGCGACCATTGGGCATCAATACCAGATAACGACCAGGGAGAGTGACATTTCCCGTTAGCCGCGGTCCCTTGTTGCCGGTGGGTTCCTTCATTACCTGTACCAGCACTTTTTGCTGGGGGGCCAGTAATTCGGTGATAGCACCGGCGGTTTTTTTCAGTCTTAAGGGGCCCAGGTCGGTGACATGGATAAAGCCATTGCGTTCCGCATCGCCAATATTGACGAAGGCTGCATCTATCCCGGGGATGACATTTTCTACTAATCCTAGATAGATGTCGCCCACCTGCTGATTACCTGTGGCCACAACTAATTCCTGAATTTGATCTTCCCAAAAAACAGCCGCTATATGGTGTTGTTCGGCTATGATTATTTGTTTTGGCATTCAATTTCCTCAATCTTTCGGTTTCAAAAGCGACGGACCATGGGCTATTTGTCTATGCTTTGAGGCTACTTCTGGAAATCTGGTCTTGTTAAGAAAGTTCTAAGAAGATGAGTCCGCATCGTTAAAGCCTCATCTTGATGTTCATCTGCCTCTCAGACGTGGGAACTGAGTCTTGGTTTCAGTTGTTAAGTCTGTTTGGCAACTGCCGGCTTGACCCACAATTAGGTAAGCACAGCCAGGAGACGAGATTTTCAATTAATCCCTGAGTCTTGCTCGATAACAGCATTTTTTATCCGTTTCCGCCAGTTCTGTCTATCAGAATCTAGGAAAAAAGGAGTTTTTGAGTTACTCCCCTCGGCAACAGGTTTCTGTGGAAGGGAAAATAGCGCACTTTTCGATTTTCCAAAAACCACGATTCTTTTAAGAAATGCTTTAATCGAGTCTTATAGACGACTATAACTCACTCGGTCACTCTCTGACAAGACGATGATCCCCTGACCAAGATAAATTTTTCGGGGTAAGAAAGGAGTCAGGGGCTATAATTCAGCAGTCAGGAGCAATGATAGGCAATAAAATAGACATAAAAAGCTATCTAGCTGACTTTTCAGGCTAAAATTCCCTTTTTATTCCCTTTTTGCTTTCTAAAGAATTAATTAACCCGCTAGTCTAGTTAGGATTATTCATGAGATGACCAGATTGACGGTTTCCTTAATCCCTTAATTCCTGTTCAGACAAGGCGATAACGTTCAAAACTCCCTGTAAATCGGCTTCTGACTCGATTTCTAGCAATTCTTGCAGGTAGGGACGATAACGGTATAGTCGATAACCTTTCCCCTCTAACCATCGGGCCACGGCTAAATTACTGCCTTGATTACCGGCAATATTTTCGTAGAGAATAATCGGGGAAAAACGCTCAATTAAAAGTTGACTACCTTCTAAAACCGGTAATTCGTGGCCTTCCGCATCAATTTTGAGTAAATCCACCCTTTCTAACTGATAGGTATCAATTAAACTATCGAGGGTAAAACAGGGAACTGGTTCGTAATTGTCTGACTTTAATTGGGTTGCATCGGTAACGACTTCATTTAATTCACTAGCTTGCTCAAGGGATAGATAAACATTTCCCCCTTGATTACTAGCCGCTCCTCGACAGGGATAAACCCAAGAAAATTGATTAACCCGACAGGTTTCTTCTAGTAACTGGATACATTGGGAAAAAGGTTCAATAGCGATAACTTTTCCCGTCTTACCGACTCGATGAGCGGCACTAAAAGTATAAACTCCGGCATTTGCCCCCACATCAATAACCGTCATTCCTTCCCTAATACTATGGCGCCAAAATTCCATTTCTGCTTCAAACCAATCCCCTTGGGCGAGTAAAACTCCCGTGACAAAACTGCGAAAACTTGCTTCTACAGCTAGGGTAATATCCCGATCAAAATCGAGATAGGTAAAGGGCTGATTTAGCTGTAAATTTGTCCAACTTTTCCCCGTTACTTTCGCTGTTTCTAACCAAAAATTAGCTAATTGTTGTTGTCCTAATCCCCGATAGGCTAAATAAAGAGCTTGCAAATTGTCAGCATCTTCCGGATCGAGATTAACGGCGCGATGGAGATGAAATAAACCTTCTAGCTGTTGATTAATTAATTTGGCGATACCTAATTGACGATTGAGATGACAGGAATTGGGGTTAACATGATTAGCTAATTCCAGAAATCTTACCCCATTTTGATTATAAAAAGCCAGGGATGAGCGATATAATATTTCTGTAGATAAAAACAAGGTCTGCTCGCTATAATTAGCGGTTTCCAATAAATCCCTTAATAACTCCTGTCGGTTATGGGCAGGAAAATAATAAATTAACCCCTGGGGATAATTAGCATTCACCGATGATAGCACTTGGACTAAAGCATTAAAAGCATTTTGTGCCGCTAAATCTCGATCGCCTACTAGATAATAAACTAGAGCTAAATGGGCAGTAGCAAGGGGATAAACCGCCATTTCTAGGACTCTTTGCAGAGATTGAAAAGCCATCTCCACATACATCGATCGCATTGGGGAATTTTCCGCTTCAATTAAAGCCATCACCGCACAGTTATGAAAATCTAAAGCCGTTTCTGGTTCATCCCAATTAGTAGATAGATTTTCTGCGATTAAAAACTCTCCATCCAGTGCCGGATTAATTGACTGGAGATACTGACGATAAAGCGCTAAATAATCACTCATAATCTAGTATGGCCTGCACCCATTTGGGCGGACGAGAAATCGGATTACCGAGGCGATCAAGAACTAATAACGCCACTAAATGCACGGCAAATAAGTATAATAAACTATTGACAAATATGCCCACAACTGCTACCGATTGCACTTGCAGCAGCGTCGGTTTAGCGAGAATCCCTAACTGGGTGAAAATCCAATCAATAAAATTAGTCGCTTGGGTAATCACATATAACCAGAGATTTTCGCCTAAAAGAATTGAAAACAGCCAAAAACGAAAGAATAAACCAAAAGCCCCCAACAGTCCCCCAGTCAAGATAGAAAATTCCCAGCGCGCACCCCGGCGCCAGCATAGCCCCAATTGTACCCCCATCAGGCCGTGGGGAATCAAAAAGACAATACTGCGAGTCGGTCCCATTAACACCGACAAAAGTAAACTGGAAACTAATGCTGTCATGCAAGCACAACGAGCGCCCCAACGTAAATAGGCCAAAGCGATAGGAATCGGGAAGAAAACCCTTAATAACGGTCCGAGGGGAAAATAATAATCAATTAACCAGATTAAACTGGTGGCACTGGCCAAAAAAGCCGTCTCCACCGTGATCAGGGTAGCGATAGACTTGAGAGGAGATGGTTGGATAGGTTTGGTAGTGGGTTTATCTAGGGGTTTCCCTTCTTCCCCCATGTCCACCCAATTGGTTTCATCTATTGTCTCTTCTGAGGATTGAGCGGGAGAATTAGCGTTAGAATCATTCATTCTATCAGTTATCCGGTGGTCGGGACGGGTTGGCCAGCTATTCTTAGCTTAGACTGGCGACTCCCAGTCAGACAAGAGGCAAAAGGGGGAATAAATAATCAGTCTTTAATAACTGGATTTAGTATCAGGTGTTAGGGGTGGGGGAATTTACGGAAAATTTCCCTGTTTTCACTGAAAAAAAACGGCTCTAAATAGGGTTTGCGGCAAAAAGTACGGGTGAATGAGTAGGTAGGGTGCGTTAGGAGCGCCACAATATTATTTAATTTACATTAATTACATAGGCGACGTAACGCACCAATATTATCCTAAATCCGTTGAGTAACCCACAGCAAAAAAGGGAATACATAATCAGTAGATCGTAGGTTGGGTTGAACGATAGTGAAACCCAACACTTTTAAATAATTGGGTTGGGTTTCGTTCCTCAACCCAACCTACGGCTCAAAAAAAAAATCGACCCGCCTTAGATCGTAGGTTGGGTTGAACGATAGTGAAACCCAACACTTTTAAATAATTGGGTTGGGTTTCTACGGCTCAAAAAAAAATCGACCCGCCTTAGATCGTAGGTTGGGTTGAACGATAGTGAAACCCAACACTTTTAAATAATTGGGTTGGGTTTCTACGGCTCAAAAAAAAATCGACCCGCCTTAGATCGTAG
>NZ_JADBSZ010000180.1:0-10646 GCF_020246425.1 Microcystis sp. M079S1 | reverse complement strand
GGGATCGGGGGGAAAATTCCGGGACTTTTTCCCTGAAAATTAGGTAGTTGACCACCTGAAAATCGATAAAACCCCACACCCCACACCCCACACCCCACACCCTGCCACCACCGAAAAGCTTTTTGCCGCAAACCCTAATTAGACCCATTATTGCAGACATTTTGGCAAATTTTCCTTTTTAGGATGGTTTTCCTGATTTGAGATTCTCCCCCCTTACTTAAAGTAAGGGGGAAAAAAAATCAATTGGCACGCTGTTCAACCAACAGTTGGTAAGCATGATTAAAATCAGCCGTTGTAATGCGAATCTCAGCCGGGTCAGTCATGCCCTGATGGCGATAACGACGAATTGCCATCAGTGCCGCTTGGTTACATAATAACGCTAAATCTGCGCCATTCCAGCCTTCGGTTGCCTCGGCCCAATAGCCTAAATCCACATCCTCTAAAGGACGTTCATCATTATGGACACCGAGAATTGCTAAACGACTAGAGGCATTCGGTAAATCAACTTTTAACTGTAAATCCAACCGTCCCGCTCGCAATAAGGCTGGATCTAACGCATCTGGGCGATTAGTGGCTCCAATCACTAAAATCGTTGCCGCCGTTTGCAACCCATCTAACTCCGTGAGGATTTGTCCCACAACCCGGTCACTCACTCCTGAATCCCCACTATAACGACCTCTTGCCGGTGCTAAAGTATCAATTTCATCAATAAAAACCACACAAGGTGCTGCCTGACGAGCTTTGGCAAACAACTCACGCACCGCTTGTTCACTCGCACCCACCCATTTACTCAAAAGCTCAGGTCCATTAATACTGATAAAATTAGCTCGCGCCTGAGATGCAACCGCTTTGGCCAATAAGGTTTTTCCCGTTCCGGGGGGACCCCAAAGTAAAATACCTTTGGGAGCTTGGGCTTTGGTTTGCGTATATAATTGCGGATGGAGTAATGCCCCTTCCACGGACTCCTGTAGGGTTTGTTTAATCTGTTCAAGTCCGCCAATATTGTCCCAGTCCACATGGGGAGATTCCACTTCCACAGACCGCAATACCGCCGGTTTAACTTCTTTAAGGGCTTGCAAAAAGTCGGCTTGCACGACCGTCATTGTTTC
Source organism: Microcystis sp. M079S1 (assembly GCF_020246425.1). Classification (NCBI taxonomy): domain Bacteria; kingdom Bacillati; phylum Cyanobacteriota; class Cyanophyceae; order Chroococcales; family Microcystaceae; genus Microcystis; species Microcystis sp. M079S1. The sequence goes on along the minus strand of NZ_JADBSZ010000180.1, from coordinate 9,537 downwards.
TGGAATTTGCGAGTCAATCGTAGGAACCTGGCGTCGCAAAGCACTATAGGCCGCTTTCTGGCAAACGGCTTTTAAATCTGACCCGACAAATCCCACCGCATTATCGGCAATCAAATCTAAGGAAACTGATTCATCTAAGGGCATGGAACGGGTGAGAATTTGCAGGATTTCTAAACGGCCTTTGCGGTCAGGCACCCGAAAGAGGACTTCTCGGTCAAACCGTCCGGGGCGACGGAGGGCAGGGTCAAGATGGTCGGGACGGTTTGTCGCCGCTAGAACAATCACCCCTTGACTTTGGGCAAAGCCATCCATTAAACCCAGCAATTGGGCCACCAGTCTTTTTTCTACTTCCCCTTCAACTTTACTGCGGTCGGGTGCCATGCTATCAATTTCGTCAATAAAAACGATACAAGGCGCATTCTTACCGGCTTTCTCAAAAATTCCCCGCAGTTTTTGCTCGGCTTCCCCATAATATTTGCTGATCACCTCTGGTCCGACTAAGGCAATATAGTTAACACCGAGTTCTTCGGCCAAAGCACGGGCAGTCAGGGTTTTACCGGTTCCAGGTGGTCCGACTAAGAGAACGCCGCGAGTGGGTTCAAGTCCTAACTTGGCCAACAAGTCAGGGCGTTTCAGGGGAATGGCAATTAGTTCCTTGAGTTCTTTAATCACTTCCGTCAAGCCACCAACATCTTTCAGGGAAGCCGTGGTCGGTCCTTCGGGCGGTGTCACAGTGTCTTCAACCCCTGAATCAGTGGGAGATGACCGATTGCGATTGACCTCAAAATCATCCCCGCCAGAATTGCTCGGACGAGAAACTCCCCCTGAACGGGGAATACCGCCAGAACGGGGAATATTACTCAAGGGACGGGAATTAAATTGCATTTCGGTTTTAATTTCCCCTTTTTCCAGTTTCTCTTCCAAGATTTTAGCCAGTTCGACTAATTGCTCGAAGCCTTTGAATAATTCTGCCATAAAATTTCTCCTGAGTCAAGTGAAAGATGGGGACTGCAGCAATTCTCATTTTAAGGTTTCATGACATTAAAACCCTTGCACCTAGAGGGGTTAATAATTCTTAACGAGTCTCTAGATCGCTGAAACAACGCAAAATCGTTTCAAAATGAGAATTGCCGTGGGGACTGGGTGATAGATGGGGTGAAGAAGTCCGACTTGAGCAGACTAATTACCTTTAAAATAACAGATCTGCCGCGCTTTTTACCCGGGCTAGAGGTTCTACTGACCGGGGTAAACTGGGTAAGCGAATCAAAGTTTGATCTGGGAATAAATCCCGATCAATTTCCTCATTAGCATGATAACGATTCTGCACGACATAACGTTGATAGACTCCCATTTTTTTCAAAGATGCTGTCAATCGCAGTTGTTCGGCAACGATAGCATCTTGGGCTTGCAAAACTCCAATAAATTCTGTATGTTGGGGGTCTTTGAGTTTTTTCTGGGCATACATCACCTGTTGTCTTAAGGTTCGCAATCGTCCCATTAAATCTACACGCCCTAAGACATTTTGATACTTCATCCAAAGCTTAAAAATCCAACTTAACCAATCTCCTAAGGCCGTTGGCATTTCCAAAAATCGCAGGAGATGACCGGTAGGAGCCGTATCTAAAATAATCAAATCTTGTTGTTTCTGGTCTAATAAATCCATCACTGTTACTAGGGATAACATTTCATCAATTCCTGGCAGAGATTGAGCTACAATTTGTCGCCAAGCTTCTGGAGTATAAGCTAGTTTGATGTTTCCTTCTTCCTTACCTTCACCACTAATCATTTCTGCCAGTTCCCATAAATAATCATCCCGAAATTTTTCTAAAATGATATTAGCATCAACTTCTTGACCACTTAAATTATCAGTTAATTGTGTGGATTGATGTCCTAACTTTGTCCCAAAGGCATCTCCCAAAGAATGCGCTGGATCAATAGAAATAATTCTAATTTTTTGATCGGGATGACGATTAGCTAACGCCCAACCAATGGCTGCGGCAACGGTTGTTTTTCCCACCCCCCCCTTGCCACCAATGATAATGAGTTGGCGTTTGTCGTCAATAAAATCACTAAAACTCGGCAGAATTTTTTGCGGCCATTGAATAGGAGGCGGGGGAGTAAATTCTACTTTTTCGATAATTTCAATTTGACTCATGATCTGATCTAATGCTTCACCTCCTAGGGGTTCTTTTGATTGTTGGGGCAGGGTGAAAATTGTCTCTTGACCTGGAATTTTTAGGAATTTATCCAGGAGTTGCTGTTGCTCACTGTAGCGATCTAAATTTTGATTAGGATCCGTTAGAATGCGATTAATAAATAAGCTGCCGCAGGGAATATTTAAGTGATGCAAACTATTGAGTAATCGTTCGGTTTCTAATAAACTCATCGGTTCGGCAATTGCCACAATTAAACAAAGGGTAAAATCCCGATCTTGTAGGATTCGTTTGCCTTCGGTTAATTCTGCTTGTGTTTTGACTAAAAAGTCATCCACATCATCGGCATTGTAGGTTTTTGAAAAAGTTTGCGAAATAACACGATGTTTTTCTTGAAACAACTCTAAAGAATTTAAAATAATCTCTAAAAAGTCTTTAATTCCCAATAAATTCAAGGTATGACCAGAGGGAGCCATATCAACAACAATTCGATCTACAACATTGTCAATAAGTAATCGTTGAATTTCTAATAGACCCATAATTTCATCTAAACCTGGCCAGTCTAAATCCCAAACAGGAGTTAAATCTTCTCCTTCAACAAAACTGCCCCGTTCTACTAAAAGTTCTAAAAATTTTCCGTATTTTTCTTTAAATTCTAAGAGCAATTTTTCCGCATCTAATGCCCTAACTTTTAAGTTGGGTAAGTCTTTTACAGGTGATGCTTGATCGCTAACTTCTGTTTGCAATACATCCCCTAAAGAATGAGCAGGATCGGTTGAGATTAACAGGATTTGTTCCTCGGGAAACAATTTAGCCCAACGGCGAGCAAATCCACAGGAAAGGGTGGTTTTTCCCACTCCTCCTTTGCCACTAAACATAACTAAATGTCGAGTGTCATAACGACTTAGAGAGTTATTTACCAAGTTAAAGTTAGTCATAGAGAAATCAAGTTAAGTAAAGTGATAGGGGGGAGAAACTTGTCCTAATTGTAATTCCCAACGGGGGCAGGCTTTCTGCCAATGCAAGACTTGCTCGATTAGTAAAGGTTCTTCTTGAAAATCAACTAAAAGATAAATTCGTGATTCTGTCCCCGGAGCAGTAATAATCCTCGTTGATGGATAGCTTTGGGTGATTAAATTCACGAGATTTTGCCATTCTGAACCTTGCAAAGTATAAAAATCTTGTTGGGCTTCATAAAGCTGTTTTTTGGCTAAAAAATATTGTCTGCCCTTGCTTTCAGAAAAGAGTACAGGCTCCTCTGGCTTACGGGGAATACATTTTAAAAGATATTCTCCTTTTCCCTCAAGTTGTTCAATTTTTTCTTGATATTCTTGGGCATGAGAACAAAGATGAGTCAGTAAATTTTCTGCCTCTAAAAAAGATGTGCCAAAACGTAATGGTAGAATAGTGGTTTGTTGAAATAATTGACAGATGACTCGATCATGACATAAAACCGATTGAATCAAGCGTTCATCATCATTTTGTAAAGTGTCTAAACAAACTTCGGGTTCGACTACGGCCGAGAGGTCTCCACCAGTTATCAGTAACAATGGGTTAGCTATTCCAACGGGTAATGTTAGGCTTTCTATTGGGGTTTTCAAAAAAGCGTAAGTATATAGATTGTACAATTTCATAGGGTTTACCAAAAGAAAATTTACGATTTTTTACAAGTTTTTATATTGGGGCGTTGATATGCTAGAATATTCTAAGTTATTCAGGGATTGTTATGACAACCACTCGTTCACCCAGACCAATTAGATCTAAAATTAGCACTATGCCTCGGAAACAATCTGAAGCAGATCAGCAACTTGAGCTTTATAAGTTAATTACTGAAAAACAACGTATCCAAGAAAAATTAGAAATGATGGAGCGGCAGATTCAGCAATTAAAAAGTCGTCTGACGTTTGTGACAGAGCAAATTGAGACTACAGAACAAAGTATTCAAAATTTGCGTACAGCCAACCCTCCTAGTGTAGCTAAAAAACCTGATTCCCCCAAAACTGTTGCTCACTCCTCTAATAATAATTCCAGTAATTTCCAAACTTTTTACCTAGAATATTAAGGCTTAACCAAGGGCTAGTTCTGACCAAGCTTCAACGAGTTCTTGAGCTTGTCAAATCCGCCCTTACTAAGCGCCGCTACAATTTATGATTTTGTTCATGGCCTATAGGGTGGGAAAGATTGCCAGTTCTGAACGTGGGAAGTATAGAAAAATTCTAGAGAGAAGATTCAGATTCGTTTTCTGCCTCTTCTTCTTCTTCTAAGGCTTGAATTTTTAATAAAAGTTCTTCTTCCTGAATTTCAAACTCTTCCTCAGAAATGTTGCCCATATCGTAAGCTAGTTGTAAGGATAATAATAATTTGTGCAAATTTTCAGACTCATCATATTCTATATCTGCACGCTCTTGAATTTTCTCCCCAATCCAGATCAGACCCCCAATAGGACCGGTAACAGGAAGAAATAAAAGATCGAGAAACATAACTAATACTCTCCTTAGACAAGTTGGGCAAAGGTATAGGGTGCGGTTAAATTGTTATAGCGAATTCTTAGGCGATCACCAAACTGCTGATCGATCGCTTCAACGTTTTGGCTAAATTCTGGCTCTTGCTCCCAGGGAATTAAATAAGCTGCATTGTAAATCATGTCATCCGTCATCGGATCGCTTTCAATCACCTCTTGGGCGCGATGATTTAATTGGTCTCTAAAGACTTGAATAATGTCTTGTTTCCGTTGCAATACAGTGGCTTCAATGAGTTGACCTATATGAATAATTTCTTCCATATTTAAGTTTTTACCCATCATCGCATCCCGTTCTTGCTTTAACTTAGGATTAGACTCCAAAGCCGCTTGTAATTCCCACTGATTATCCCAAAAAATCTTAATGCTAACCTCTCGTTGTCCTGACAGTTTAGCAAATAATTCTTTCAGTTGGGTTTTATAGGGAGTAATTAGTTGTTCGGTGACAGATTCCCAGGTTTTGATAACTAAGCCAAACCGCAGGGGCAACAACGTTGTAAACCCTGCTTCCATGACAGTTTCTAATACTTTTTCATGGCAAATTAAATAGCGACGGGATGCCAAATACTTCTCTTTATGAGCAGCGGAGTAGAGAAAACTAAAACCATCAATCATCTCACTGTGAACTGGCTCATTATCAATCCCCTGCAAAACCAGTCCGTCAGGAACTGGTTCGGGAAATATGCCATATAAATAAAGACCCACTGTCATCAGTATTCTCCCAAATTAAACCGGCTGAGAAGTTAAAACCAAACGAAGCTTTAGATGAATTAGATCTAATTGAGCTAAACCCAGATCAACATTTCCTTCCACAACAACCCCTGTATTGAGGAGTCGATCCACTAATTCTAACACAGAAGGCTTAATACCCTCCTCTCCCGGGTAATAACTCCCTGCTTCCGGTAAAAGAGTTCCAAACTCTCCTAAGTGGACATTTAACTCTTCTGGCTCAACCTCAAAAATTTCACATAAATAGAGAATTTGTTCTTGCAATTTTTGGATACTTTCTGCGGCTCTATCTAAATCAGACTCACTGAGAACCCCTTTTTCCATCCGGCGAATGATTTGGGCTTCGAGCAATTGGCGTACCAGTTCCACAACAGTTAACAGTAAAGGGGCTAAACCAGCTTGGCTATTACTTTCTGGACGGGTCAGCAAGGCTTGATTATCAGAATCGTAAGGTGTGCAAGCAAGTGTCATGGTTGGAGTTGGTAAATGAGGAGTTCTTAAGGGTGAGTCTCTAGTGGGGGGCTTGGCCAAGAAATTTTATCTGAGGGAAAAAATGATGTAACCAAGCAATGTCAACTTCCCGCCGCCCTGTGAAGATTCTAGTGACGAATTTACCCGACAGGAGGAATGTGCTTGATTATTTTAACTGGTATCGTAGCCCTCGATTGCCCCCGATTGGGGTAGGGATTTTAAGGCTTAAAGTTTAGCTGCCGGGGTTTCTGTTAATAAGGCTTGGGATTGGCTATAGAGATAGGAGTCGCTTGCCCACCCATTAATTGCCATCTCCCTTGCTCTATCAACAGAGGCAATCGTTAACTGCTGTAAACTTCTTGACCGTTTGAGGATTCAATTGAGGAATTTCAATATATACGAGGAATGTGCTTGATCGTTGGGACTGCCATCACGTCTCTCCATTACACTCCATTTGGTTAAGGATTTTAAGGTTTGAAGTCGGCGTGAAAGTTCCAGGTTTTCTGCGAATAAAGCTTGGCCTTGGCTAGGGAGGTAGGGATAACCTTGCAAGCTGTTAATCGCAGTTTCCCTGGCCTTATCAAGGGGGGCAATCGTCTCGTGTAAATTTCCTAACCTTTGAGGATTCAGGTGAGGAATTTCACGCATCTGAGGAATGTGCTTCATCGTTCGGACTGGTATCATGGCTCTCTATTGCACTCAATTGGCTTAAGGATTTTAAGGTTTCAAGCTCAGTTTCTAGGGTTTGCAGTCGGAGTGAAAGTTCCCGATTTTCTGCTAGTAAAGCTTGGGATTGGCTATGGAGGTAGGGATCACCTTCCCACCAGTTGATTCCCATTTCCCTGGCTTTATCAACAGAGGCAATTAACAAACGAATGCGGATATTTATAAGTTCAGTGGAGGCGATCGAAACGGAAATATCGCCGGCAATTACAATTCCTTTATCTAAAACTCGTTCGAGTATATCCGCTAAACTCGAACCTTGAGTTGCTGTTTTTAGGGAGTTGCTTGACTGGTTTTTGAGCGAGCCAGCAAAAGTGGAAGAAGTCACGGTTGGTTTCACTCAATAAGAGTATAAAATTAGTCTTTTCGCTGGGGCAAGTTGCCTCGCAGTAAAGATTGAATGGCTTTTAACGACTGATTTCCTGTCGAAGGCTCAGGAGTTGACGCTTGGGCATCGGAAGGCTCCGTTTCCTCTATAAAGGATAAGGATTCTAACGGATTGTCCTCGAGGATTTCCCATAAAATCGCTCTTGACTTATCAACAGATAAATTGGTGCGGGACAACAGAACATCGGCGCAGATATCACGGAAATCCGAGTCAGCAGAGTTGGCCGCAATATCGTGAGAGGCGCAGACTTTAGCAATCATTAAACAAGAGCGCAAACCCGACGTTTTTTCAGTCGCAGTTTTCACACGAAAGGTTTTGACGAGGTTGACAATAAATAAAGCATCTTCTCGACCAATCCCCGTTTTTTGGGCAAGAATTTCAGTCTGAGTCAGTTGATCTGGTTCAGGCATATTAATGGTTACCAACCGATCCATTAAAGCATCTTGGGTAGCATGAACCCCACAATATTCTTCTGGGTTGGAGGTGAAAATTGCCCGAAATTGAGAATTGACTTGTAGGTAATCGGGTTGATGGCTAGTGGGCGGCAGGGTGAGAATTTTTTCTTCCAAGGCAGAGAGTAAAACGTTGTTGACCTCAGGTCGAGAACGATTGAACTCATCATAAACCAGGGTAAACCCCTCGCGACAGGCCATTGTTAACCGAGAATCCACCCAATTGTGTTTTAGCTCGTCTTCAACTTTGAGAACGCTGTGGATATAGTTATCCATCAGTTTTTTATGGGTATAACCAGACTGGCTACCAATTAAATCGGAACTGGTAAAGTCATCATCGCCAAAGATCAGCATCACAGGTCTGGCTAAACAATTGGCCAGATGCATCGCCAATGTGGTTTTTCCCGTTCCTGCTGGGCCACATAGATGAATGGAAAAACCAGAGTTTAGATAACGTAAGGCGCGGGTGGCAATTTGATCAATCGAAGGCGTAACAACAAATTGACCAGGGCGGAGGCAGAGGACGGCTCTTCTTGTTGTTTGAGTTTCAGTAAATGTCATAGTCGAAATCTAGTAAATACCATTGATAATCCCCGCCTGAAGCGTACGGGTATTCTTGAGCTAACAACTGCTGGTTCAGGTTTCCCCTTAATAACCGAGTAGGCAAGGACGCTTGTGTTACCCGAATTTTACGGCAAGTTTAATCGTCTTTGGTTTTTAAGGCTTACCTCATAATAATATCACAAAAAATTAGGAACTGTCATCAATTAGCTCTAGAACCTTGATTCTGAAGGTATTTCAGGATATTCATTAGTCAAGGGGCTAAGGGGCTAAAATTCTTGGGTAGATTACTTTTCAAGACTTAAACAATGACAAGCCCAGATGCAGTCCTTTTCCCTTACCTCCTTTGTCAATAAAAGACTAATAATGACAACATTAGCTATAAACTAAGTGAAGTTTTATAATACTTCTTAATTTACCAGAGCCCTAGAGCAGCCTGAAGGGGAACCAACCAATCCTACGTTGAGTCTAGAAACTTAAAAAGGCAGGACTAGCTAGGTTTAAAACCAAAGGCTTATTGTTGTATTTTCAGATAGTCCTCTAGTTTAGCCAGGAAAAGGGACTAGAGGGTTTTTACTCTAGCCCTAGGCTTAAGTGGGTTGTAATTAACCTAGAGATTTATTTGCCAAAAACGTAGATAGACAACTCTTGACGAAATTGACGCAAATCGTCTTTTAGCTGTTTCGCTTCCGCTAAACGTCGTTCTTGAAATTGACTCAAATCATCCTTCACCTGTTTAGCTCGATCTAGATGAAGTTGGCGTAACTCGTCCTCTAGCTGTTTCGCTGCCGCTAAACGCTGTTCTTGGAATTGACTTAAATCCTCTTTCAGCTGTTTAGCTCGATCTAGATGCTGTTGACGTAAGTCGTTCTCCAGCTGTTTTGCTGCTGCTAAACGTTGTTCTTGGAATTGACTTAAATCGTCCTTTAGCTGTTTGGCTCGATCTAGACGCTGTTGACGTAAGTCGTTGTCTAGCTGTTTGGCTTCCGCTAAACGTTGTTCTTGAAATTGACGTAAATCCTCTTTTTGCTTTTCCGCTTGAGCTAAACGCTGTTTTTGGGTAGCTGTTAAGAACAAGTGGCTTTCCTGTTGAACTTTTTGGAAAGATTTGCGCAAAGCAGTTGCCTGTTCTTGCGCTTGTTTTTGTCTTTCAGTTTTGACATCCAACAGAAAAGATTGGACTTCTCGCGAGAGTTCAGCTACTTCTTCAGCAATCGATAAACGCTCCTGGCGGAACTTTTCCATGAGAGCAGGCATGGGGTTGTCCTCAATTACTAAATACTATGGAATGGACTAGACCCAACCACCCGTTGAAAAAAACATTCACGGGGACTGGGGGGAGAGACAGTAGATTCCGACTTTTCTTATTATCCAAAAGTTGAGATGGCGAACTACCCAAGTCCAAGGGGCGCAGCTTCCCACCCAAAGAATTGCTTTCTATTCCGAAAAATAGTGAGCCTTACACTCTGGTGATTGGGGGTAAACCTAGCTACAAGGGACAAAATCACGGTTACAAAAACAATTTGTCTGCGTCTAGCTTTG
>NZ_JADBSZ010000018.1:0-12391 GCF_020246425.1 Microcystis sp. M079S1 | reverse complement strand
TAACCCTTATATAGAAAGGCATTTAGCGATTTTTGTCAATTGTTTTTTATCTAGAGCGAACTAATCAATTAAGTCTCTTGCCAGATAAGGATTCAGTCGATTTATGCCCCCATATCGAACCATACCAAGTCCCGAAGAGCCCCTAAAAAGAAGGTTAGAAACTAAGTAAATCAAAGCTTTTAGCTTAACGAATTAGGGGGTGCATCTCAATTTTGGAGAAATATCTATAGGACATTTTGGGCGCACGCAGTCATTGGTGTCAACTTAAGCAAGAAGCTTAATTAGGGTTGGCTGAATAAATCTAAAAACCTTGTTGGTTAAGACTTTTAGCCCTTTTGTCAATCAAAAAGTACCGGATATGGGAGTGAGCGGGGGGAAAATTCAGGGACTTTTTCTCTGAAAATTAGGTAATTGACGTCCTGAAAATGGGTAAAACCCTACACCCTACACCCCACACCCCACACCCTGCCCCCACGAGAAACTTTTTCAGCAAACCCTAATTATGAAGAGTAGCTGATAATCCAAGAGAAAGGAAGTAAAAAATGGTAAAGTGATGCGGAGAAATCAGGGGTGAGTCAGTAAAAACCCGCTCTAAGCAACGACCGAGAAAAGAGGGGAATCCCGACTTACGCCCTCAATGTCAGTCGCCAGCCTTGGCAATTCCTCAAATGCTAAGTAGTTGGACAAAAGTAAAGTTAACTGTGGGGTAAGGAGTCAGGAGTCAGGAGTCAGGAGTCAGTAAGAATTGCGGCAATTTACATTTCTTAAGATAGACAACCGAATTTATGTCCGACTACTTAGAAGAATTAATTCAATACTTAACACCTACTTTATTTACTCCGTTAAAATATCTCTGGGGAAATCATGAGAAATTAATCAGAGATAGGATTTTAAATCTACTGGTAATGGTAGCTCAGGATCGGAGCTTACTGCTATAATTGCTTACGCACAAAGATAATAAATAAAATTTATGGGCGACTTTTTTGATAACGTGAGCCGTTACCCCCGCTATCTGATTAGCTTTAGTTTAGGGATTTTCTTCGCCTTTTTCGGCTGGTTAGCCCCTTTATTAAAAAATCCCCTCACAGCGATCGCACTTGTGGGCTTTCTGGGGGGAACTTTCGCTTTTCTTTATTTCACCCTCAAAGCCATGCTCGGATTAGCTTGATACAATGGTAAGGGTTTCGCTGTTTTTAGGGGACAAAAATTATGGCTAACGACCGTCGAGTATCTCGCGTGTCCTCGCTAATTAAGCGCGAGGTCAGCCAAATGTTATTAATGGAAATTAAAGATGATCGGGTCGGTGCCGGTATGGTTAGCGTTACCGATGTGGCTCTCTCCCACGACCTGCAACACGCTAAAATTTTTGTGTCTATCTACGGCAACGAAGATGCAAAGGCCGAAACTATGGCCGGGTTAAAAGCTTCCGCGGGATTCGTCCGGCGTGAACTTGGTCAACGCATCCGTCTCAGACGTACCCCCGAAGTGGTCTTCCTAGAAGATTCTTCCCTCGAACGCGGCGATCGAATGTTACACCTTCTTGATCATATTAAAAGCGATCAGCCCCCAGAAGATGACGATTCCGATATCAGTTACCAGTGAACGGTGATCAGTAGAGGATAACTAAATTTAGACAACACTGGGAACTTAAAACTTAAACCTGATAACTGATAACTGATAACTGAATAATGAGCGATCGCATTTTATCCCTAAAAGAACGTATTGGTCAGATGATAGTAGTCCGCGCTTCCGGCTATCTCTTTGACCAACAAATCCGCTATCCTGCTTGGGAACCTGTCAACGCCACCCTGAAACATTGGTTAGAAACCCTCCACCTCGGTGGGGTGATTCTATTAGGAGGCAGCGCCGCCGAAATCGCTTTCCGCAGCCAACAATTACAAAGTTGGTCCAGCGATAATCCTCTCCTCATCGCCGCCGATATCGAGGAGGGAGTCGGCCAAAGGTTCTCCGGTGCTACTTGGTTTCCCCCCCCGATGGCTTTAGGAAAAATAGCCGAAAAAAGCTTGACAAAAGCCACAGAATATGCTAGGGAAATGGGAGCAATTACCGCTAAGGAAGCACTAGCGATCGGGATTAACTGGATTTTAGCCCCAATTGTCGATGTGAACAATAATCCCGACAATCCCGTTATCAATATTCGTTCCTTCGCTGAAACTCCCGAAATCGTCGCTAATCTAGCTCAAGCTTTTATTTTAGGGGCGGATTCCTATCCAGTTTTGACCACGGCCAAACATTTTCCCGGCCACGGTGACACCAGCAATGACTCCCATCTCGATCTTCCCATTATCAACCACGATCATCATCGCCTAGAAGCGATCGAATTGCCACCCTTTCAAGCAGCGATCGAGTCGGGGGTTGATAGTATTATGTCAGGCCATCTGTTAATTCCCGCTTGGGATGCCGAATTTCCCGCCACTCTTTCCTCGAAAATTCTCGGGGAAAAACTGCGCCAAAATCTCGGTTTTCAGGGTTTAATCGTCACCGATGCCCTGATTATGGGGGGAGTAACCAAAATTGCCAGCGCTGCCGCCATAGCAGTGAGGGCGGTACAGGCGGGGGCCGATATACTGTTAATGCCTCCCGATCCGATCGAAGCGATCGAAGCGGTGTATAGTGCCGTGCAAGCGGGTACAATTAGCGAAGCGAGAATTAATGATTCTTGGCAACGTATTCAACGAGCAAAAGAGAAATTAGGGCAAAGACAGCCATCCTTAGAATCCTTAAGCAGTTTAGCGGCACCGCAAGCTCTAGAGATTGTCAGGGATATTTTAAAAGATTCCCAAACAGTTAGCGCTAATTTACCGATTAAAGCCACTCAAGGCTGCAATTTAATCATTATCGATGATTTACTCAACTGTGACTTTCTCGATCGCTCTTGTCCGGCGGTGACAATTCCCCGACAATGGGGTTATCAAACCCAAATAATCGATCGTAGCACCTTTAATCAGTCCCTCGTCTCCCCAGAAACGACTCTCCTACAAATATTTATCCGTGGTAATCCTTTTCGGGGTAGTGCCGGATTAAGCGACGAAACGAAAGCTATCTATCAAGCTTTGCTGAAAACCGGACAGATTCAAGCATTGATTGTTTATGGTAGTCCCTACGTTTTCCAGTGGTTTCGTCAACAAAGCGGAGAAATTCCCTATCTTTTCAGCTACGGACAACAACCAAGCGCCCAAAAAATTGCCCTAGAAACTATTTTTGAGTGGCCCACTAGCGGCGAAAATCAGACTGATACTTTTCTTTAAGGGCAAAAATTGCCTAGTAACCATTGGGCAATGCGATCGGAGGCACCAGCTGCCCCCATTCTCTGACGACCATTAAAGGCGATTTCTTGCCACTGTGGGGGATTTTGTAATAAATATTCTAACTTGTCTGCTACTGACTCGGCACTATCGCCTAAGAGAATTGAACAGCCTAATAAACGCTGTTGCAGTTTGGCAAAATGAGCAGTAAATTGTGGTCCAGATCCCGCAATCGTGATCGCCGGTTTACCCAAACCAACGAACTGTTCCGTGGCAGTTCCCGCCATGGCGATCGCTAGATGGCAACGGCCTAAATATTCGGCGTAATCCCTTTGAGAAATAGTTATAAATACCTCTTGACAAATAAACTTATTTATGCTGTGTTCTCGCCAACCCTGGGAAGTTAAAGCAGCCGTAAAAGATGCCAAGGGGAGGGAAGGAGCGATCGCCGCCAAAAATTCCAGCTTATAATCGGGAAAACGTCCGATCATGGCGGCCACAGCCTCGATAATTTGCTGCCAATTGTGGAGAGATTCGGGAAAGCGCGAACCGGGTAGCAGCAGAATATTTAGGCAATCTTGGGGAAAATCGCCCGTTATCGAGGGTAAAAGGTCATCCATCATCGGATTACCCCCATCGACAACGGGAATTGACCACTGTTGTAAAATTTTGCTAGTTAAACTATCCCGGGGAAAAACCCCCCGACAGCGAGGATGAGCCATTAACCAGCGTTCCCAAGGATAATAATAGGAACCCCAGAGGCGATCGATCATCGAGCTACTATCTAACCATCCCTGCTCATCCCGGAGATAGTATTCCGATTTAGCCGTTCCCACAAAAGCATAATCTGTCCCGCTCAACCAAGCAAGGGCAAGGGGTAAGATATCTCCCACCGCGACAATTTTTCCCCTTTCTTGGCCCCAATTTCCGACCAGACGGTATTGACGGGAGGTTAATCCTAATAATCCCTCCCGCAGATCTCGCCATAATTGTTTGGCATCCCTAGTTATAAAACCCCCAGAGGGCATTTTTTGACCTTGATCGAGAAGGGGAATCCCCAGACGAGTATAGGCATAACCGTTACCCACTAGGGGTAAAGCAGTAATATCCGGACAGTGGGGAGATGATTGCAGTCTTTTAATAATCCGGATTGCGATCTCATCTTCACCGTGGCCATTACTCAAAAATAATAATTTCACTGTTTTTCTTAACTTCTGGCTTAAAGTCCTAAACTTCGGTTGTTTTATTCCCCTCGACCCTAGACAATGCTGATGGTTAGGGAACAATCAATTTTATAAAAGCAGTTAACCAACTCCCATTTAGTCTAATCTACCAGAAGGTTTCGCTGATCGCCTATCTCTGTCCTGATAGCGACCATTTGACCCAAGGTAAGCTAAACGGCTTTTACTTCGGATCACCGATATAGACTCCAAAAGGGTTATAGCTGTTGGATCATGCAGGTTAAGCGCCGTTTAGCTTAAGACTAAGAGATAAGAGATTAGTTTAACTGCTTCTATTTTTATCGATCAAAAGACCAGATTGAGTCTCCCAGAGCCAAGAAGGTCAGAAAGCTGCTCTGATCGCTATATTAAAATCAGTGGTTAATTGGCCTCCTAAGTAGGGAGGCACAATTATTTGTAGGATGGGTTAGCGGTAGCGTAAACCATGCGGGCGTTGGGTTTCATGCTTCAACCCAACCTACGTTCATCTTATATTTAATTCCACCCACCTACTTAGCGGAAACAAATGATTATCGACTTACCCGATCGAGAAGCTACTGTCAATTTAGGGGAAAAACTGGGGCAAACCTTGGCCTCTGGCAGTGTAATTTTATTAAAAGGCGATTTGGGAGCGGGAAAAACCACCTTAGTACAGGGAATTGGCTTAGGATTAGGCATTCAAGAGCCTATAGCTAGTCCTACCTTCACCCTCGTCAACGAATATAACGAAGGCCGCCTTCCTTTGTATCATTTGGATTTGTATCGTTTGCAGGGTCAAGATATCGAGGCGCTGTACCTAGAAAATTATTGGCAGGGAATCGAGGTAGATTTAGGGATAGTGGCGATCGAATGGTCGGAACGTTTAACTTTTTTGCCGGAAAATTATCTAGAGATTACTTTACTCGATCGAGGCGAGCAGGGACGACAAGCGCTGCTCAATTTTGTCGGTGGGGACGAAAAAAATAGCGACCCCACAGGAATCGCTATCAGCACTTGACTCTTGAAGCAATCAAACTTTAGCGGTAACTTTCCACTTATTCTCTAACTCGTCTTTCTTCTAAAGTTTCTTCAAAGAAACTATTGTAGAGGAAACCCGCAGCCACGGCCCCAACAATGGGAGCAATCCAGAATAACCATAATTGACCAACGAGAGCCATATTACCGCATAAAAGAGCAACACCGGTACTACGAGCGGGGTTAACGGAGGTATTGGTCACGGGAATACTAATTAAGTGAATTAAGGTCAATCCTAAACCAATAGCGATGGGAGCAAAACCGGCCGGAGCGCGTCGATCGGTAGAGCCTAAAATGATGATTAAGAACATGAAGGTCAAGACCACTTCCGTGACCAAAGCGGCGAATAAACTGTAACCACCGGGAGAATGTTCTCCGTAACCATTGGTGGCCAGAGGGTTACTGCCTCCCAGAGCGAAACTGGGTTGACCACTGGCAATAATGTAGATAATTACTGCCGCTAAAATCGCCCCTAAAACTTGAGCGATGATGTAGGGAAGTAGTTCCGAACCGGGGAAGCGTTTACCTGCCCAGAGACCGAAGGAAACGGCGGGATTAAAATGTCCCCCCGAAATATGCCCTAAAGCGTAGGCAAGAGTGAGGACGGTTAAACCGAAGGCAAGGGACACACCCACAAAAGAAATCCCCAGATGGATATTAAAATCAGCACCATCTACGACACTCTTGGCTTTACCCACAAATACTGCCGCTAAAACGGCACTACCGCAACCACCGAGAACCAGCCAAAAGGTCCCGATGAACTCTGCTAGATACTTTTTCATCTCTATATCAAGGTTGAATGATTTTGCTTTTAGGTTATCTCCCATCAGACCGGATTAAACTGTTATAAGATATTAAAAAATAGTTATTTTTTTACCTTCAATTTGCCGTTATCATGGGGAAACTATCAGCTTTTTAGGGATATAATAGTAAAAAAATTGGGAATTTCTGATAATTTCACACTTTCTTTAGATTTATCTTCTATCTTGATGTCTGATGGATTTTGGCAGTGTCTGACCCTTTCCGCCGAGTGCTAATTATGAGATGATCGATGCAGGAAGAAAAAGCGATATTTACTATCAACAATACTTTTTATCGACCGGAGAGTAAAATCGTCCGAGATTTAGGAGTTTTAGCGGCGGCAATTGCTCAAAAAGAGCGAGGAAGTTTGCGCGTTTTAGAAGTAATGAGCGGCTCTGGTGTGCGAGCGCTCAGGTATTGGTTAGAAAGTGGTGCGGATTGGCTGTGGGTTAATGATGGTAATCCAGAAATTAAGCCAACTTTAGACGCTAACTTAGAGAGTTTATTACAACAGAAAAAAGGGAAGATAACCTATAAATCTGCTCAAGAAGTTCTCCTAGAATGTTATCTTGAAAAAGACCATTATGATCTAGTTGATATTGATGCTTTTGGTTCTCCTGCATCTCTGTTTAGTGCTATTCCTTTAGCCACTAAAATCGGTGGTTTAATTTATCTGACTAATACCGATGGACGGACGCTGACGGGTCATAATCTAGAAAATAGTTTAGCTGATTATGGAGCCTCTGCTCGCAATCATCCGGCTGCCCACGAACAGGGATTAAGATTAATTATCGCTGGTTTGCAATTAGAGTCGGCCCGATTAGGTTTAGGAATTACGCCGGTTTTTTCCTTCTTTTTTGGTCAAAGTTATCGGGTGATGGTGCGGTTAACGGCTAATAGACAATTAAATAGTCATAACTACGGTTTTCTCGGTTATTGTCATAGCTGCGGGGAATATCAATCAGTGCTTTGGTCGAAGTTAGGCAAGATAGTTTGTTCTGGGGACGGGCAACCTTTAACCTTAACTGGACCCTTGTGGTTAGGCAGTTTACACGATCGCTTTTATCTAGAAAAGATGGCAGATTTGGCCCATCAATGGCAGTGGAAAAAGGTAGTTAAATTGTTAGAAATAATGAGGGAAGAAAACGATTTTCCTCCCTATTTTTATAGCTTTCGGGAAATTGGTAGAAGGGGCAAATTAGACCTACCCAAAAGGGAAGATTTAATTGCAGCTCTCTTAGAACAAGGTTATCGAGCCGCTGCCACCCATATTAACCCGCAAGCGGTGAAAACTAACGCTTCTTTAGCCCAATGTATCGCACTACTCAAGGACTAATTAGGGTCTGCTGAAAAAGTTTTTCGTGGGGGTGGGGTGTGGGGTGTGGGGTGTGGGGTTTTACCGATTTTCAGGGGGTCAATTTTCCCCCCCGATCACCCCAAGGTCTGGCACTTTTTGATGGGAAAAAAGTCTAAAATTCTTATCCAACAAGGTTTTTAGATTTATTCAGCAAGCCCTAATTAGTTAATACCAATAACTAGAACTTTGTTGGGGTTCAGGGGCAAAAGCTAACCAGTAGGGGAATTGTAAAAGAGCGAAATTGAGCCGTTCTTCGGTATCATCGATGATAATGAGCGGTGAATACTTATCCTCGATTAAACGTTCCGCTTTTTGAATTAAAGCTTCGGGAGACTCAAAGAGAACGATGCCGCGGTCTGGTCCAAAATCGGCGCGGGAAATGCCGAGACAATCTTGGAGGCCGCGCCGCCATTCGCCTAAACGTTCGGGACTATTAGCCAGAACTAGAGAACGGAAGCGATCGCCCTGTAATTCCGCCATAATCGAGATAATTGCCGAAGCGACCAGAATATTCTGGAGACGGCTGCCCATACCGCGAACAGTACCCCGGCCCCCCTGTTTAAAGAACCACTGTTGCACTCGTTCGGCGTGAATTGGTTCAAAAGTGCGCCGTAATTGCCAAGGGGGACCGTAATAGTCAGGGCGACTGCGATAACGGTCTAAAAGAGCTTGGATGCGCTGATTTTGCTCAGAAAAGCCCTGTCTAGGGGTGGATTGTCCCACCGGTTCCGATTCATAACCCGAACGGTTAGAACGACGGGGTTCTTGCCAATTATCCTGGCCCTGGTTACTGGTGCGGGGGGGACGGGGACTTTCTTCTCGATAATCCCGGCCTTGACTGCCACGGGATGGGCGCGGGTTTTCCTCCCGTTCGATCCGCAGGGGGGGTTCCACGGAGCGGGGGGATTTTTCGGGGGTTTCAAAACGGGGTAATTCCAACTGTTCGGCGGCCGCGGCCAAATCCTGTAAACTGCCCACCAGATAGTCTTTAAATCCCTGAACCCGCACGGCCATATCCTGGGAGACTCCGGCGAAATTACTCCGCATTTCCTGCCGAATACGCTCACGACGGCGTTCTAACTGTTCGATCGCCAATTCTAAAGCCTGTTTGCGTTGTTCTAGGTCTTTTACGCCTTCCTTGAGCATTCTTTCGATTTGAGCTTTGATATCCCCTAGTTCTTCGGCGATCAAGCGTTCTTTTTCCGCTTTTAACGCCGAGATTTCTGCCGCTAGGCTCTGTTTTTGCCGTTCTAGAGCCTCGATTTCTGCCCGTAGAGGTTGCGCCTGCGCTGCGGGAACTAATTCGCCTTCGGGGGCGATTGCCGATGGCAGCGGATTCTCTACCGGGCGATCGTTCCAGAGATCATCAAAACTAAATTCTTCGACAGATTCATTGGGTAAGTCTGTCATTTTGTCAAGGGGTAAAACATTAAAATCTTCTGAATTCATCGGCTTTAGAAATGCAGAGCGAACAGAGGGCTAAGGCAGGCAATTAAGTAAGTGGTTCTAATTAATAGACGATAGATCTTGCCTTTGATCCCCCCTGCCCCCCTTGATAAGGGGGGTGCCGATAGGCGGGGGCTCCCCCCTGCCCCCCTTGATAAGGGGGGTGCCGATAGGCGGGGGCTCCCCCCTGCCCCCCTTAATAAGGGGGGTGCCGATAGGCGGGGGGATCTGACAATTTTTAACACCTACCCACTTAAGACGCTATTAGCTAGATTTTATTTTATCTCAATCTTAGTTCGCTTCTGAGTCGATCGCTTGCGGTGCTGCTAAAGGATAGTATTTTTCCAGGCACAGTCTCAGGGTTGCGCTGTCAAAGATAATGGGCAAAAAATGAATGCTGTTAATTTCTTTGAAATAAAATAAGATCGGGACTTTATTCCAGAAAATTCGCCAATTTTGCCATTCTCGGTAGGGAAAGGAGCGAATTTGTTGCCCGGACAGATAGACATCTAAGGAGGTGGGGGTAAACTGGAGGCGAATGCGGGTAGTCTGGAACATCAAGAATAGCCCTAACAGGGAGAAAATTATGCCGAGCCAGACCTGTAAAAAGAGTAAAGGCAGCGATAAAATTACCAAAAACAGGGGAATTCGATAGTTAGGAGCCAGTTCGATCGTTCCTGTTACTTCTTGCGGGGAAATAGTTTTCATCGGTGTCCCTATCGGCAGTCAGCCAAAATATCTTCGCTTCTAGTTTATCGCATTGTTTTTCGAGAGGCGATCGAAATAATCGAGACTCGATCGGGGATGATCTGGTAGTGTCATGGCATCGTAGAAGGAGACTTTACCCCCATAGGCACGCCGGAGATTAAAATCAGTTAAGACCTTGGATCTTTGATCGGCGAGGATCAATTCTTTATTTAAGAGGATTAAATCAGCAAAATGAGTGATAGATTCGCCTAAATCATGGTTAACCACCAGGACAATTTTATTTTCTTTGGCTAACTCACCAAAGATATTAAAAAGAATCCCCTCGGTTTTTTGATCTACCCCAACGAAAGGTTCATCAAAACAGAAAATCTCCGCTTCTTGGGCCAAAGATCTGGCTAAAAAGACTCTTTGCTGTTGTCCCCCCGACAGCTGACCGAGGGGACGATGGCGTAAATCAGCCATTTCCACCCGTTCTAGGGCATTTAAAGCCTGTTGACGACTAATATGGGAAAAAGGACGAAACCAACCCGTTTTTCTGACTCTCCCCATCATTACCACATCCCAAGCGGTGACGGGATAGGTCCAGTCGATTTGAGATCTTTGGGGAACATAAGCGACTTTATCCAGTTGTTGCTGTAGAGATTGCCCTTGATAGTTAACGCTTCCCTGTTGTACGGGAATTAATCCTAGCATGGCTTTGATCAGGGTACTTTTGCCCGCACCGTTGGGACCGATAATACCGGTTAATCGTCCTGGATGAATTTTCAGGGTGATATCCCGCAGGGCTTCCACGCCGCGATAATATACTCCTAGATGACTAACTGTAATTGTCGTTTGCATAGTTGTTACCCCGAGTCTCCAGTTCTAGCATAACTAAAAATGAGACAATTATGAAGCAACCATGAAAAGATTATGAAAGATAGGACTGGTGAGATTAATCGCCACTCAGTAAAGCTTCCACGAATTCGTAACTGGAAAAAGGCCGCAGATCCTCGATTCCTTCCCCAGCGCCAACAAAGCGAATCGGTAGGTTAAGCTGACGCGCCACGGCAAGGGCAACACCCCCTTTAGCTGTACCATCGATTTTAGTCAGGATCACGCCGCTTAATTGGGCAGCTTCCGAGAAAACCTCGGCCTGTCGCAGCCCGTTTTGTCCTAAAGTGGCATCGAGAACTAGAAGGGATTCCACCACGGCATTCTCGGCTTTTTTGTCGATAATGCGGCGAATTTTGCTTAATTCTGCCATTAAGTTCTTTTTATTCTGCAATCTTCCCGCCGTATCCACTAAGAGTAATTCTACCTCCCTGGATTTAGCGGCTTCGATGCCATCGTACACCACGGCGGCCGGGTCGGTATTTTTGCCCGGGTTGGCAATTACTTCGACTTGCGATCGCTCTCCCCAAACTTTCACCTGTTCCACGGCAGCAGCGCGAAAGGTGTCGGCAGCGGCGATCATACAGCTATAGCCAGATTGTTTAGATAAATGTGCTAATTTGCCGATAGTCGTTGTTTTACCGACTCCGTTAACTCCTGTGAGCATCCAGATATTTAATTTGCCTTTTTCTGGCTCAAAACCGGGGTTGCTATAATTGGCTAAAGGTGCATCTAAAATCTCGCGGATAATTTCTTTGAGATATTCGATCGCTTTTTCGGGGGGCAAAGCTTCCTGTTTTAGCTTATTTTGGAGGGTAGTGATAATATAATCGGTGGCATCTACCCCCACATCGGCCTGAAGCAATAAAGCTTCGATTTCCTCCACCGCGTCTTGATTGAGGGGACCCTGACCGACCACGGCCTTAAGCTGATTGACCAAGCTGCGGCGCGTTTTGCCTAAACCCTGACGCAATTTTTTTAACCAAGTGATTTCTTCTTCCGAAACGTCCTCTGCTTGTCGTCCCTGATTGGCTAAAACTTTGGCGGACCAGATAAAGTCCTCATCTGGTTCTGTAGGGGTTTCGATGGCGGTTTCTTTGAGAATTTCGAGGCGATCGGATTTTTTCAGCCATGCGGGGGTATTATCCTCGGTTTCTTCTTCTTTAACTGGTTCTTGCTCTTGCGGAGGTTCCGTTTCAGCAATGGATGTTTCAGGGGTTTCGCTCACGACGGCCTCGGCCGTGGCTTTTTTCTCTTGAATATTTTTAAAGGCTTTTTTGGCCCAATCTAAATAGTCTTCCTGACTGGTTGCCTCGCTGGGGGTTTCCTCTACGGGTGCAGGGGGTGCTTGTTCTTGTTCGGGTTGGACTTTCTGACGACGGAACCAGTTAAACATAGGAGAAACTAAACATAAAACTATTTATCTAGTTTATCTTAACCCTTGGGGTGAGCAATTTTGATAGTTAGATTTTTAATTGTGGATGTCTCAGCATTTTTTGCCAGAGATTAAGAGAAAAATATGATCCGAGCAACTCAATCGATAGCCTTACTCAAGGATAACTTTATCTCTTTTTAGAGAAATGCTGTATCCTAGAAAATAGAATAGGAAGGAGAGTCAAAAATGTTAAGCGCTACCGAAACTAAATATTATACTCCCGAAGAATATCTCGCCCTAGAGGAAACGTCCGAAGATAAAAATGAATATC
>NZ_JADBSZ010000179.1:0-26549 GCF_020246425.1 Microcystis sp. M079S1 | reverse complement strand
GAATATGGTCAAAAACCCGAAATTATCTCAGGCAATATCTGATGTAAGCTGGGGAGAAATAACCCGACAATTAGCCTATAAATGCCGTTGGTATGGAAGAAATTACATCGAAATAGATAGATGGTTTCCTAGCTCTAAAAGGTGTAGTAATTGCGGGTATATTGCTGAGAAAATGCCGTTAAATGTTCGAGAATGGGACTGTCCAGACTGTGGGACACACCATGACCGAGATATTAACGCCAGTAAAAATATTTTGGCCGCAGGGCTTGCGGTGTCAGTCTGTAGAGCGACCATAAGACCAGAACAGAGTAAATCTGTTAAGGCAGGTGCGAAAAATCCTTCGGGACAGAAGCAGAAACTCAAATCGTGAGGTTTGGGAATCGCCGTCCGTTTACGGCGGTGAGGATGTCAATGTTACATTAATTCTGCGCCAACCCCTGTCAACCCCAATCACCGATAAAATAGGGATGAAGTGTTAAGTAGCTTGAGTGTTTATGCAGTCTCCCGAACCGTTCGATACTAAATATACCCCAGAGGAAGTGGAAGTGGAAATCGAAACCGACGATTTTCCCCCCGTTGCTACCCCGGTTAGTTTCGCTGCCACTCTCGAAAAAGTGAAAACTTGGTACGGCAGCCTGTCCACACCGGCACAGGTAGTCGTGGCAGTGGCGGGGGTTTTTGTGGCTCTTTCGATTTTAACGGCGATTTTACGCCTAGTCAGCGCAGTTTTAAGCGCTTTAATCCTTGCCGCTATCGTTTATCTCATCTATCGTTACATCCTCAAACCGAAAGTTTAGTCGGCTATGCACATTTTCTGTTCAATGTCAAGAGTTTAGTTGATAAAAAAAATTTATGGAAGAAGCGGACACCAGAGATATCTTGGGGGAAAATGTGGCTAAGTTGGGACTGGCCCAGATCCAGCGTCATCTATTTCTCTGCTGCGATCAGACTAAGCCAAAATGCTGTGACAAGGAAGAAGGGTTAGAAGTGTGGGATTATTTAAAGAAGCGGTTAAGTGAATTAGAACTCGATCGCCCCAGCGCGAACCGTCCGGGCTGTATTTTTCGCACTAAAGCCAACTGTTTGCGGGTTTGTAGCCAAGGACCGATTTTATTAGTGTACCCAGAAGGAGTCTGGTATGGAAGGGTAAACAAGGAAGCGATCGAAAGAATTATCCAAGAACACCTAATCGGTAATCAAATCGTCACCGAATATGCTTTCCTTTGCCACGATTTACCGGCAATTTCCCTGAACTGTCCAGAAGAAGAACCCGAAACAATAGAGGAAAACAGGGTTAAAACTAGCTGAAACCCTAATTAATTGCACATATCTAACTACCTGTTGCCTCTTGCCTATCGATCCTTTGTCCGTCTCCATTCCCCCAACCCTGCAGCGTGGAAAATACCGATGAAAGAGACCAACAAAGACAATAAACAACTTTTACTCATCGACGATGACCCGAATTTAATACTTTTGGTGAAGGATTATCTAGAGTTTCGTGGTTATAGGGTGACAACCGCAGAAAACGGTCCCGAAGCCCTAGAAATCCTCGAACGCGGGGCAAATACTGCCAAAGCAGCAGAAATCCCCGATATGATTATCTGTGATCTGATGATGCCGGAAATGGACGGTTATGCCTTCCTCGAAAAAATTCGTCAGGACAGTCGTTTTCGTTGCATTCCCGTGATCTTTCTCTCCCCTAAGGGTCAAAGTCAGGACAAGGTAACAGGTTTAACCGCCGGGGCCGATGTCTATATGGTCAAACCCTTTGAACCGGAAGAATTAGTGGCCCGGGTGGAGTCTTCCCTTAAACAAGCGGGCCGGTTGCTGAAACGCAGCACCCGCATCCATTCCCCGGATGTCACCCCTGTTCAAGTCCCGGGTAATGTGGAATTAACCCCAACGGAGTTAAAAGTAGTACAATTGGTCGCCCAGGGCATGGCTAATCGGGAAATCGCCGAAAAACTCAATGTTAGTCAACGGACAATCGAAAGTCATGTGTCGAATATGCTTCATAAAACCGGTCTTCATAATCGCACGGAATTGACCCAATGGGCGATCAAAAGTAATAAGCTCTTGACTATCTAGAGCTTGCTGAAAAACTTTTTCAGCAAACCCTAAGTAGGTTGGTCTCTTGGAACGAAACCCAACAGATACCCTCTTAAATCAACAGAAGCGAGTTTATTTTTTTCTAATTTCTGCTACTTTTGATACAGATTTTTTAGTTTTTTTATAGTAAAGGAGTCAGGTTTATTCCCTCAATATCAGAAAAAAAAAGAGCCTCTCTTGGCCCTTGGCTGAAAAATGTTCACAATGTCAGATTAGGGGCGCAAGCTTTGCGCCCCTACATTGCAGCTGCTGTGATTGGTAGGGGCGTATAGCGTACGCCCTTCATTTGGCAGTTAGAACAGGTTTCTCGCCTGTTCTAACCTATGGCTGACTTAAGCCGGTCTTCCCTCCACCACCTTATCGATTAAACCGTAGGCGACGGCTTCCTCGGCGGAGAGGAAATAATCGCGGTCAGTGTCTTTTTCGATGCGTTCGATGGTTTGTCCGGTGCGATTAGCCATAATTTCGTTTAATTGCTGGCGAATACGCAGGATTTCCTTAGCTTCAATGTCGATATCCGTCGCTTGCCGGCGCCCGGTTCCGCCCATGGGTTGGTGAATCATAATCCGCGCGTGGGGAAGGGCGAGACGCTTACCCGGACTACCGGAAGCCAGTAAAAATGCCCCCATAGAGGCCGCTAATCCCACACAAATAGTCACCACTTCCGCTTTGATGTACTGCATGGTGTCGTAGATGGCCATACCGGCGGTAACGGAACCCCCCGGCGAGTTGATATAGAGATAGATGGGTTTAGTGGGATCTTCCGAGTCGAGATAAAGCATTTGGGCCACAAGGGCATTGGCTAACCCGTCGGTGACTTCCTGCCCCAAAAAAAGAATGCGTTCCACCGAAAGACGGCTGTAAATGCTAATCCACTGTTCGTATTGGCTACCCGGCAGACGGTAGGGAACTTTTGGCACACCGATAGGCATAATTGGTAACAACTCCTGCTAATTTGTAATAAATCTTAACTAACTTGGGCGAGGGGTTTCGGTAGTTCCTTGCGACTTTCGAGAACGCGATCGATTAATCCGTAGTCTTTCGCCTGTTGTGGGGTGAGATAGAAGGTGCGATCCATATCTTTCGCCAGTTTTTCGGTGGTTTGACCCGTATTTTTCGAGAAAATCTCTAACATCGTCTGTTTGTTAGCGATTACTTCTTTGGCGCGAATCTGGATATCGGTGGCTTGTCCTTGGGCCCCGGTGCGGTTTTGGTTGAGAACAATGGTAGCGTGGGGTAAGGAGGCGCGAAAACCCTTGGTTCCTGCGGAAAGAATCATCGCTGCAGTTCCCATGGCCTGCCCGATACAGATAGTATGAACGGGAGGTTTAATGTAGTTGAGGGTGTCACAGATGGCGAAAGCTTCCGTTTCGTAGCCGATCGCGTCCCCCGTGTACCAGGATGTGCCGGTAGAGTTGATATAGAAGAAAATCGGTTTTTCGGGATCGTCAAATTGCAGGTAGAGCAGTTGGGCGATAATTAATTCCGTCACGTCCACCCCGACATTGCGCTTGACATCATCGGAGGAAAATAAGGGCAACCCCAGATAGACAATTCTCTCTTTGAGCAGGAGAGATTCTAAGTCCGGTGGTGGTGTCCGATAGGCTGCATCCCCATAATAGGCAGTTTGTACCGCTTTAATCACTGAGTTCATCGAGTTTTTCCGTCATACACAGTATCCTGCTTTTGATTTTAACGTAATCGGGTTGACCGATTGCGTGGGGGTATTTTTAGCTAGGTTCGTCCCCAAGAATCTCTCATCGACTGCTAGAAAATTGACATCTCCCCGTTCTCAAGAGATGGGAATTCTCATCGGTGATCCTAAATCTGGTTATTAAAAACTGATTATTTATTCCCCCTTTTGCCTATTCCCTGTTGCACGAGTGCCTGTCCTTATAAGTAGCCTATAATCAACGGATTTTGTATGACTAGAAGCGGGTTGAAACCGGGCTTCTACTCGATTACGATATATTTTAGAAAGCCTGACTAACTTATATTGTTGAGGCATCGTCAAAGATGCTCTACCCACCTTATCTAGAGAAACCGCCGGAACGGGCAACACCAGAACAAATGTCAAATCCTGTCATCAGCTGCCCGCGCATTTAAATTGCTTGTTCAGATGAGGCACTCTTGCACTCTTGCAACAGTAAAAGGATTGGGGGAGATGTAGCTCATCTAAGGATAGGCGGTTAAGATGCGTCTTAGCTTACCCAACTTCACGGCGGGTTAATGGTAAGTGTTCAAAGTTAATCGGTCTGATTTTCCCCTGAGTAAGGAAGATTTATCGAAACTAAGTAGCTGGTTATAATTAAATTAAAAATGGATTTTAAGTTCGATCCCCCCTTAATCCCCCCTTGATAAGGGGGGTGCCGATCCCCCCTTAGTCCCCCCTTTAATCCCCCCTTGATAAGGGGGGTGTCTGATAATTTTTAACGCCTACCTACTTATCACAAACAATGCTAACCCATGAATCATATTTTTTCTGCTATTGATTTTCAGGCAATTAAAAATAACCCTAACTTTAAGGAAGACAGCGTTAGAGAAGTGATTATTTTGCCTCTTTTAACAAGTTTGGGCTACCAAGAGGATAATATCGAAAGAAGTAAAACCCTACGGCATCCCTTTTTAAAGGTTGGCAGTAAAAAACGTCCGATAAATTTAATTCCTGACTATGTTCTCAAAGTTAATCAAAGTTATGCTTGGGTATTAGAGGCTAAAAAACCAACGGAAAATATCTACGAAGGTGATTCAGTAGAACAGGTCTATAGTTATGCCACTCATCCTGAAATCAGAAGTAATTATTTTGCTCTTTGTAATGGCCTAGAATTTAGTTTATTTAAGACCCTCGATACCAGTACACCTATCTTATATTTTTCTCTTGATGCAATTGCCGATAGTTGGCAAGAGTTGACCCAGTATTTAGCGCCAGATAGATTTCAAGTGGGGAAAAGTTTTAGTTATCAAAGCCATTCCCCAATCAGTCGCAAAACTTTTGACTACTCAAGTCGTCCCTTATTAAACCCAATTGAAGTCAAAAAAAGAGCAGCTAAAAGACATTTTGGTGTGCATGGATATTTTACTAAACAAGCATGGAATGTGGTGGCAGAATATATTAAAAACTTTAGTCAACCGGGAGATGTCATTCTTGATCCTTTTGGCGGTAGTGGAGTGACGGCAATTGAAGCTTTAATGAATAACCGCAAAGCGATTAGTATTGATATTAACCCTCTGGCTATTTTTCTTGTTAATTCTTTAATTAGTCCCGTTGATTTTGATGATTTAAGTCAAGCTTTTGAACGAGTTAAATTAGCCTACCAAGAGCGAGAACCGCAAACCAAAGAAGCAATAACAAAGGCACTCAATACCTATCCCTATCCCCAAGGCTTGAAACTGCCTAAAGGTTCTGATGTGGCTACTGTTGAACAGTTATTTAGTAACAAACAATTGGCTCGACTAAGTTTATTAAAACATCTGATTAAACAAGAACTAAACGAGAATATTAGGGAGTCTTTATTGTTAATGTTTTCTGGCTTATTAACTAAAGCTAATTTAACTTATCATAACAATAATCAAAGACCTGCATCTGGACAAGGAAATGCTTCAGTTTTTCAATATTACCGTTATCGCATAGCACCTCAACCTGTAGAAATTGATATTTTTACTTACTTTGAATTGAGATTTAAAAAGATAGTTGCCGCTAAAAAGGAGATGAATTATTTTATTAATAAAAACACCATCAACCGGGCGAAAATTGTTAAAGGAACAGCGACAGACTTAAATTTTATTGAAAATGAAAGCGTTGATTATATTTATACCGATCCTCCCTACGGAAAGAAAATTCCCTACTTAGATTTATCAATAATGTGGAATGCTTGGTTAGATTTAGAAGTGACGGAAAAGGACTATCAATTAGAAGCTATTGAAGGTGGAACAATCCAAAAAAGTAAACAGGAATATAATCAATTAATTGCCCAAAGTATTCGAGAAATGTATCGAGTTTTGAAATTTGAGCGATGGTTATCCTTTGTCTTTGCTCACAAAGATCCTGAGTTTTGGCATTTAATTTTAGATACCGCAGAAAGTTGCGGATTTGAATATGTGGGAGCAGTGCCACAAAAAAATGGACAAACGAGCTTTAAAAAGCGGCAAAATCCCTTTACAGTTTTATCAGGACAGTTAATTATTAATTTTCGGAAAGTTCCCACTCCCAAAGCGGTAATGAAAGCTAACTTAGGCATGGATATCACCGAGATTGTCATGCAAACTGTTGAAGGAATTATTGCTAAAAATGATGGGGCAACCCTAGAACAAATTAACGATGAATTGATTATTAAAGGTTTGGAATTAGGGTTTTTAGATTTACTAGCCAAGGAGTATTCAGACTTGACTCCAATTTTGTTAGATAATTTTGATTATGAGGAAAAGACTGAACTATATACCATCAAAAAAGACAGTAAGTTTAAATCAAAAATAGATGTTAAATTGAGAATTAAATACTATTTGATTAGCTATTTGAGAAGGATGGAAAGAGATAATAAAAGCTCTAGCTTTGATGATATTGTTTTTAATATATTACCTCTGTTAAAAAATGGCACAACTCCCGAAAATCAGACGATTCTAAGCGTCCTCGAAGATATTGCCCAGAGAGTTGGTGATGATAACTGGCACTTAAAACAAGAAGGACAATTGAGTTTATTTTAAATCCAGTGGCAGCACACTTTGTTCTTTTTGTCAAAAAAACTTTCTCTTTGCAACAAAACTACACAATTAATTGATCAACGGGTTGGCTTAAAAAAGGCTCTTTAACTGCCAGTTGTTGCTGTTGCTGAATAGGTGAGTGTAGATTTAGCAAGGGTTTTCAGGATCACCAGACAGCTAAAAACCCCAAAAAGCACAGAGGAACCCATCATTTCATACTGCGAAATTATACCATAATCGCTGGAAGTATTGCAACCTCGTAAACAAATGAGAATTATTTTCAATAAATTTTTAATAAAAGATAAATATTGCGAAATGTAAATTTTAATATGCTTAACTATTAAAGCTTGTTTGATATAAAAAACTTATAATACTAAATCCGTTGAGTAACGCACAGAAAACGGGTTTCTCCGAGAAACCCGTTTTCTACTCAGGCACTCATGCAAGAGGCAAAAGAGGGAATAAATAATCAGTTTTTAATAACTGGATTTAGTATAAGTAGGGAGGCACAATTATTTGTAGGATGGGTTAGCGGTAGCGTAAACTATGCGGGCGTTGGGTTTCATGCTTCAACCCAACCTACTGATCACTGATTACTGATAACTGATCACTGATTACTGATTACTGATCACTGATTACTGAATTGATTCTGAGAGAAACTTTAAACAGGAGTGACAACTGCTGTTAAAGCCGCCGTAACCGCGTCCATCGGTTGATTACCGTCGATATGGTTAAGAGTGCCTTTTTGACCGTAATAATCTAAAACGGGGGCAGTTTGGTCGATATAAACCTGTAGGCGACGGGAGATCGTTTCTTTAGTATCATCTTGACGACCGCGTTGCATGAGACGCTCAATTAAGACCGTATCTGGTACAGCCAAATTAACCACAAATGTGTAACTATCGGCCAATTCTTCCAGTAATGCGTCTAAAAAGCTCGCCTGTGCCACCGTGCGGGGAAAACCATCAAGAATCCAACCCTTAGCACTGTCAGGCTGTTTTAAACGTTCCTGAATTAAACCTAATAACAACTCATCGGGGACTAATTCGCCCTTTTCCACATAAGCTTGTGCTTGCTGACCAAGTTCTGTCTTCTCTGTAATTGCTTGACGTAAAATTTCACCGGTAGAAATATGGGGAATCGTCAGAGATTCCGCTAATTTTGCCGCTTGGGTTCCTTTTCCCGATCCGGGCGGTCCCAAAAATATCACACCGATCCGTTTGCTCATGGATTAAATATAGGGTTTTAAGGTAAAAAACAACCAGTAACCGCTAAAAGGTCACTGGTTAACTATCTAACTACTTTTTAATCATGTCCTCATAGCGTTGAGACATGACATAGGTTTGAATTTGTTTGGCGGTATCGATCGCCACCCCCACCAGAATTAACAGGGAAGTTGCCCCCAAACCGCGAAAAGTGGTGACACCGGTGGCGCTTTCTACTACAGTCGGCACAGTAGCCACCAAACTTAAAAAGAGAGCGCCCAAAAGGGTGAGACGATTCAGCACCCCTTCCAGATAATTAGTAGTAGCGGTCCCTGGCCGAATCCCCGGAATACTGGCCCCCATTTTTTTCAGGTTTTGGGACATATCTTTGGGGTTAACGATCAGGGAAGCGTAGAAGAAACTAAAACCGAGAATCAGTAAGCTATAAAAAGCCACATAACCCCAACTATCGGGACGCAGGGCATTAACCAACTGGACTAAAACCTGACCGACCGGGTTATCCGTGGGTAAAGCTTGCACCAATTGGAAAGGTAAGACCAACACTGCCGAGGCGAAAATAATCGGCATCACGCCCCCTTGATTGAGTCGTAGGGGTAGATAACTGGTTCTTTCCCGATAGAGACGACGACCCACCTGACGACGGGCAGAAACAATCGGAATCCGACGGGTTCCTTCCTGAACAAAAACAATGCCGATAATCATCACCAAGAAAACCAGCAAGAGAATCACCACTTGAGCGATCGCTTGTCGGCCACCCTGTTGAGCAAAAGTAATCGTATCACCGAGGGTTTTCGGTAAAACAGCGACAATGTTGACAAAAATCAGCAAAGATGCTCCATTTCCCAGACCGCGTTCCGTAATCAGTTCCGAAATCCACATCACGAACATAGAACCGGCCACTAAAGCGAGAACCGTAGCGGCGATCGAGGGTAAAGTTCCGGCCACAACGCCGTTAGCCACCAATAAACCGAGAGTAATACCGATGCTTTGAATAATTGCCCAACCAAAGGCAATATAACGGGTAATTTGGGCAATTTTTCGCCGTCCTGCTTCTCCTTCATTTTTCTGTAAATCTTCCAAAGAAGGAAGGGCAGCGGTGAGCAGTTGCACGATAATTGAGGCGTTGATATAGGGAAGAATGCCGAGGGCAAAAATCCCCAAAGTCGATAATCCTCCCCCGGTAAACAGGTCAAGGATTCCCAAAGCGGCGTTACCTTGAATAATTTCTGCTAATCTTGCCCGATCCAAACCGGGTATCGGTACAAACATCCCAAAACGGAGCAGAATCAGTAAACCCAATGTAACCAACAAGCGACCGCGTAAACCGGCCGCCTGTGCCATTTGCATAAACGTTTCCTGTGCCGTGGGAGCCTTATCACGACTGACGACCATTAACAGTTACCTCTAGTGCAGTTTTTTTATGGGAAAAAGTAATCGAGGGGGAAAACTTTCTCGATTTTTTTAAGATTTCCCCTGTCTTTCTTATGATATATCAATCAGGTCTTGGGGGTTGGGTGTTAGGGTTTGGGGTGTAGGGTGTGGGGTGTGGGGTGTGGGGTGTAGGGTGTGGGGTGTAGGGTGTGGGGTGTGGGGTGTGGGGTGTGGGGTGTGGGGTGTGGGGAGAACAAAGCTGCCCTTTACCTTTTACCTTTTGCCTTTTACCTTTTGCCTTTTGCCTTTTGCCTTTTATCTCCTGCCTCCTGCCTCCTGCCTCCTGCCTCCTGTCTCCGTTAAATTTCTTCCCAAGTACCTTGAGCGGCGGTAATTTTCTCTTTAGCACTATTGCTAAAAGCGGCGGCCTTCACCTTGAGGGGAACGGTAATTTCACCATCACCCAAAACTTTTAAAGGGCCGTCGTTGCTGGTGAGAATTTTAGCTTTTAGCAGACTTTCCAGGGTAACTTCCGTATTAGCGGGTAAAGAAGCTAATTTTTTCAGATTAACGATTGTGTATTGACGGGGGTTAACCAAAGGAAAATGCTTTAATTTGGGAACCCGACGATAGAGGGGCATTTGTCCCCCCTCAAAACCGGGACGAGTCCCCGTCCCGGAGCGAGATTTTTGTCCGCGCATTCCCAGACCGCAGCTAGCGCCCTGGCCGGCCGAGATACCCCGTCCCACACGACGACGACGTTTAGTGGACCCCGGTTGGGGGGCGATTTCGTGGAGTTTCATGGTGATTTCTCTAGGTGTACAAATGTTCTACAGATACGCCTCGATCCTTGGCCACTTCCGAGAAAGTGCGGAGAGTTTCTAGGGCGTTAACGGCGGCTCTAGCGTTATTGAGGGGGTTATCGCTACCGAGTTGTTTAGCGAGGATATTTTTCACCCCAGCCAATTCTAAAACGGTACGGACAGCACCCCCGGCAATAACCCCAGTCCCCGGAGCAGCCGGACGCATAATCACTTGAGCGCCCCCGGAAGCACCCCGGGTGAGGTGGGTGATAGAACTAGCTTTAGTTAAGGAGACTTCAATTAGTTGTTTTTTGCCATCGGCCACGCCTTTACGGACAGCCCCGATAACGTCCCCTGCTTTGCCAACTCCCACTC
The DNA here is from genome assembly GCF_020246425.1 of Microcystis sp. M079S1. Lineage (NCBI taxonomy): Bacteria > Bacillati > Cyanobacteriota > Cyanophyceae > Chroococcales > Microcystaceae > Microcystis > Microcystis sp. M079S1. The sequence continues at coordinate 15,967 of NZ_JADBSZ010000179.1, read as the reverse complement.
CCACCTGGCCGTTTTCATTACCGACCACGACGATGGCCCGGAAGCTGAGTTTTTTACCACCCTTAACCACTTTACTAACCCGGCGGATCTGGATGACCCGCTCTTGCCAAGTGGTTTCTTTTTCTTTTTCGCGGTTGCCTTTGCGACGTTTTGCCATAGTTTTATCAGTGTTGAAAGGATATTTTAGAAGTTTAAGCCGGCTGACCGAGCCGCTTCTGCTAAGGCTTTGACGCGACCGTGATAGAGATTGCCACCGCGATCAAAAACCACTTGTTCAATGCCTTTGTCTAGGGCCCGTTGGGCCACCAGTTTACCCACGGCAGCCGAGGCTTCTTGGGTAGCGGTGGATTCCAATTCCCCGCGCAAGGTTGCCTCTAGGGTAGAAGCAGCAGCGAGGGTATGTTGGGCTACGTCGTCGATAATTTGGGCGTAGATGTGGTTATTAGAACGAAATACGGATAAACGGGGCCGTTCAGCAGTGCCATTAATTTTGCGACGCACACGCTGGTGACGACGACGGACTGATTCTTTGCGACTAAGTTTCATGGTTTATTTTTTACCTCCTTTACCGCCTTTACCGCCAGCTTTACCAACTTTGCGACGGACAACTTCACCAAGATAGCGAATCCCTTTTCCTTTATAAGGTTCGGGGGGACGAACCTCGCGGATTTTAGCGGCAATGTTACCGACGGCTTCTTTGTCGATGCCACTGACGATAACTTGGGTGTTGTTTTCTACGGCGACGGAAACACCATCGGGCATCTCCATTTCCACGGGTTTACTGTAACCGACGTTGAGAACTAATTTACTACCCTGCGACTGGGCGCGGTAGCCCACCCCTTGGATATCGAGGCGTTTTTGAAAGCCAGTAGCGACTCCTTCTACCATGTTGGCCACTAGAGTTCTACAGAGTCCGTGGCGTTCTCTGGCAGTACGGGAATCGTCTTGACGGGTAACAAGCAGGGTTTCGCCATCTTTATTGATGGCGACGGCGGTGGGTAGGGTTCTCTGGAGAGTTCCTTTGGGCCCTTTCACCGTCACGGTAGCACCATCGATATCGACGGTGACTTTATTGGGAATAGGAATCGGGCGTTTGCCAATACGAGACATAACAGTTATCAGTTATCAGTTATCAGTTATCAGGGAAGAGTTATCAGTGGGTCAGCTATCGGGTTTAAACTTGGAAAGGCTGACGGCTGATAGCTTATCCTTGTTTACCAGATGTAGCAAAGGACTTCGCCACCAACGTTTTGTTTACGCGCTTCGCGATCGGTCATAATGCCTTTAGAGGTGGAAACAATGGCGATGCCAATGCCACCGAGGACGCGAGGTAAGTCTTTACTGTTGGAATAAACTCGCAGGCCCGGTTTACTGACTCTGGTGAGGGTAGTAATGATCGGTTGACGGTTTTTGCCTTTATATTTGAGGGAAAGAACTAATTGAGATTTAATCCCCTCACCCACTTCCTCAAAGTCAGCAATAAAGCCTTCGTCTTTGAGAACTTGAGCAATACTGCGCGTCATCCGCGTGGTGGGAATTTGAGTAGTGGTCTGCCGAACCGCACAAGCGTTACGGATGCGGGTCAGCATATCCGAGATGGTATCGTTAGCAGACATGAATTACCTGTTTTTCTCCTAAATTGGGATCAACATCAGTGGTCAGTTATCAGTTATCAGTTATCAGTTATCAGTTATCAGTGGGTCAGTTATCAGTTATCAGTGGGTCAGTTATCAGATTTGAGTATTAAGTGAGTAGTATTAAATAGCAGGTTCCTGCTGTCTTTTCACTCAATCACTGTTGACTGTTCACTGTTGACTGTTCACTGTTTACTGTTTGCTGTTCACTGTTTACTTATTTACCGGTCACTGTTGACTTTTCTCTTGATTGATTTATCTAAAGGGCATTCCCATCTCTTTGAGGAGGGCGCGTCCTTCTTCGTCGGTTTTAGCGGTGGTGATGATTGAGATGTCCATCCCACGAATTTGATCGATTTTGTCGTATTCAATTTCAGGGAAGATCAACTGTTCACGAATGCCTAAACTGTAGTTACCACGACCATCAAAACTGTTACCACTGATACCGCGAAAGTCGCGAATACGTGGTAAGGCCAGATTAATTAGACGGTCTAAAAAAGCGTACATTCGATCGCCGCGCAATGTCACCATGACTCCCACCGGCATTCCTTCGCGAATTTTGAAACCAGCGATCGCTTTTTTTGCCCTAGTCACTACCGGTTGTTGTCCGGTGATGGTGGACAGTTCCTCCTTGGAAGACTCCAAAGCTTTGGCGTTTTGTGAAGCTTCCCCAAGACCGCGGTTAACGGTAATTTTGATAACTTTAGGTACTTGGTGGATATTGGTATAACCAAATTGTTCTTTCAGTTTAGGAACAATGGTTTCTTGATAGGTGGTTTTTAGTTTTTGGCTCATAGTTTTGCTGCTTACTTTTCCTGGGCTTGGTCAGGAACTAGAATTGATGGGAAACTAATCGATAATTTCGCCAGTTTTCTTCAGTATCCGCACTTTCCGACCGTCTTCGGTAAAGGTATAACCCACCCGACTGGCGATTTTTTTCTTCTCGGAATAGAGCATCACTTTGGAACTGTGAATCGGTGCTTCGTAGGTAACGATTTGACCCGATTCTCCTTCCTGTTGGGGTTTAGTATGTTTGGTGCGGATATTAACTCCCTTGACCACCACGGTACTTTCTTGGGGTAAGGCCCGTAAAATTTCGCCCACTTTGCCCTTATCGGAACCGGCGATTACTTGCACAACATCCCCTTTTTTAACGTGCATTTTTTGCCTTTGGGGCGGGGTTTGAATGTTTTTCTTACTCATTTTTTTTGACCTCCGATTGCCTTTGTACTTTTGACTTTGATCAGAGAACTTCTGGGGCTAAGGAAACAATTTTGGTGTAGTTTTTATCGCGCAATTCCCGAGCGACCGGACCAAAAACCCGCGTACCTTTGGGATTACCGTCATTATTAATAATCACGGCGGCGTTATCATCAAAACGGATGCTCATACCGCTATCGCGACGGACGGTTTGACGGGTCCGCACAATCACCGCCGTCACCACATCGGATTTTTTCACGGGCATATTGGGGATAGCGTCCTTAACCACGGCGATAATTTTGTCACCGATGCCACCGTAGGTACAGTTACCTGTTCCCAGCACCCGCAGACACATTAGTTTCCGCGCCCCGCTATTGTCAGCGACATTTAAGTAGGTTTGTTGTTGAATCACGGTTTTTACCTAGGTGAAATTTAATTATCGGTTAATATTTCCGCCACTTGCCAACGTTTGGTTTTACTGAGGGGGCGGGTTTCACGAATACGAACTCGATCGCCTTGTTTGGCTTGATTTTCTGGGTCGTGAGCCTTAAATTTCTGGGTTTTCACGACGATTTTGCCGTATTTAGGGTGAGGAGAGCGGTTTTCAATGGCTACCACTACGGTTTTATCCATTTTGTCGCTGACTACTACCCCAACTCTTTCTTTAACTGCCATAGTGGGTTATGCCTCCGGGGTGGACTGGGCTAGTTGGCGCTCCCGTTCTACGGTCAATAATTGGCCAAGACGGTGGCGGGTGTGTTTGAATTCGTGGGTTTTTTCCAAGCGGCGGGTGGCCTGTTGCAAACGCAATTCAAACAGTTTCTTTTTGGCAGCGAGGATAGCAGCGGCGATGTCGTCATCACTCATCTTCCTCACTTCGGCGATTTTTGGTAGAGCCATTAGACAAAATCCTCCTCGCGAGTGATAAATTTGGTCTTAATCGGTAATTTTTGGGCGGCTAGGCGCATTGCTTCCCGGGCCACGGGTTCGGCTACCCCAGCAATCTCAAACATAATGAACCCCGGTTTAACCACGGCCACCCAGAATTCGGGGGAACCTTTCCCGGACCCCATCCGAGTTTCTGCAGCTCGTTGGGTGACGGGTTTATCGGGAAAAACGCGAATCCAGATTTTGCCACCCCGACGAATATAACGAGTCATTGCCCGTCTGGCGGCTTCGATTTGACGGGAAGTAATCCAACAGGGTTCGGTGGCTTGCAGGGCGAAATCGCCGAAATTAATCGTATTTCCGCCGGTGGCCAGCCCGCGCATCCGTCCGCGCTGTTGTTTGCGGAATTTTGTTCTTTTGGGACTTAACATGAGCTATTTACCACTGATAAATATTAGGGATCAGCCCTCACTAGAGCGATCTTCAAACTGTTGACGGCGACGCTGTTGACGGCGCGGTGCTTGAGCGGGAACGGCGGCGGCAATTTCTTCTTGCCCGGGGATAATTTCGCCCTTAAATATCCAAACTTTCACGCCTAGAATCCCGTAGATGGTGCTGGCGGTTTTATAGGAGTAATCAATATCGGCGCGCAGGGTATGCAGGGGAACTCGTCCTTCCCGCACCCATTCAGTCCGAGCGATTTCCGCCCCGTTGAGACGACCGCTAACTTGAATTTTGATCCCTTTGACTTCGGCCCTCTGCGCCCGTTGGATGGCTTGCCGGACAACACGACGGAAGGAAACCCGTCTTTCTAGTTGTTGGGCGATGTATTCGGCGATCAGGTTGGCATCGGCATCAACGCGAGCCACTTCGATGACGTTAATACGAATTTGACGCTGGCCACCGAGGGCTTTTTGTAAACCTAGGCGCAGCTGTTCGATTCCCGTGCCACCACGACCGACGACGACCCCTGGTCGGGCGGTATGGATGGAGATATCTACTTGATCGGCCTTGCGTTCGATGCGAATATCGGCGATACCAGCATTAGCAAGGTTTTTTTCGACGTATTCACGAATGCGGCGATCTTCTTGCAGTAGTTCGGGGTAACGTTTCGCGTCGGCATACCAGCAAGATTTATGATCTTTGATAACGCCGAGACGAAAACCGAGGGGATGGATTTTTTGTCCCATTGTGGTTTTTTTAGTTAAGGTGATTAGTCTTTGTTGCTAGGAGCGACGGCGACGGTGATATGACAGGTGGGTTTGCGAATTTGGTAGGCGCGCCCTTGGGCCCGGGGTCGAAAACGTTTTAGGGTCGGTCCGCCATCGGCAAAGGCTTGGCTAACCACCAAAGTGGCGGGATCGAGTCCTTCGTTATGTTCGGCGTTGGCAACGGCGGAACGCAAGACTTTCAGGATGGGATCACAGGCCCGGTAGGGCATGAATTCGAGAATAATTAGGGCTTCCCGATAGGAGCGACCGCGGATCTGATCGAGTACCCGTCTGACTTTCAGGGGTGACATCCGAATATAGCGGGCGATCGCTTTGACTTCGTTAGAGGTATCGATGGTCATTTCAGTTATCAGTTATCAGTTAGGTAGGGTGGGTTAGGCGACGACAACTTATAAGACTTAGTTATTAATTTATCTAGTCGCCGTAACCCACCATCTCATAGTTATCTGAACGCTGACCGGGGGCTGACGGTTTTAAGATTACCGCCCACCGGTCTATTTCCGTCCTGCTTTTTTGTCGCTCTTGGCGTGGCCGCGGAAGGTGCGGGTGGGAGCGAATTCACCGAGTTTATGACCGACCATCTGCTCGGAAACATAGACGGGAACGTGCTGTTTGCCGTTGTGAACGGCGATCGTGTGACCGACCATATCGGGAATGATTGTCGAGGCACGGGACCAAGTTTTAATCACTTGTTTACTGCCCTGTGCGTTGAGTTTTTCGATTTTTTCCATCAGGTGGCCGGCGACAAATGGCCCCTTTTTCAGTGAACGACCCATAATTTTCAGTCAAAAGTAAAGTAATAATTTCTAACCCTGGTTACGACGGCGCACGATGAGATCGCTACTGCGTTTTTTCTTGTTGCGAGTTTTGCGGCCGAGGGCGGGTTTGCCCCAGGGAGTCATCGGGCCGGAACGTCCGATGGGAGCGCGACCCTCTCCACCTCCGTGCGGGTGATCGACTGGGTTCATGACGCTACCCCGAACATGGGGCCGTTGACCGCGGTGACGGGTACGGCCGGCTTTACCGAGACTGATATTTCTCGCTTCGGCGTTACCGACTTTTCCGATGGTGGCGTAGCATTCACGCCGGATCATGCGGACTTCTTTGGAGGGGAGGCGGATGGTAACGTAATCGCCTTCTTTGGCTACCACTTGGGCGAAACCACCGGCAGCCCGCACCATTTGACCACCGCGACCGGGGACGAGTTCGATGTTATGAACTTCTGTCCCTAGGGGGATGCGACTTAAGGGCAGGGCATTACCCACCTCGAAGGGAGCGTTTTCTCCGGCGATGACGGTATCACCAACGCCTAAACCGGCGGGGGCGATGATGTAGCGTTTTTCCCCGTCTTTGTAGAAAAGCAGGGCAATGCGGGCGTTACGGTTGGGATCGTACTCGATCGCCGCTACTGTGGCGGGAATATCCCGTTTATCGCGACGAAAATCGATAATCCGGTAGAGGCGTTTATGACCGCCGCCCCGGTGACGACTGGTAACGACACCGCGATTATTACGCCCTTGTTTGCTGTGTTTGCGATGAGTTAGGGACTTTTCCGGTTCGGTTTTGGTGATCTCTTTAAAGTCGGAGATGGCCGCCTGCCTTGTCCCGGGGGTTAAAGGTCTAAAAGAGCGAATACCCATAGTTTAGTTTTCCGTTATCGGGTTTCTTGGTTTTTATACGTCGGGATAGAGGGTGATCGAGTCGCCTGCTGCTAGGGTCACGATCGCGCGTTTATATTGGGGTTTGTAACCGAGGAAACGGCCGACGCGTTTTTTCTGACGAGAGGGGCGGCTGGTGTTCACTTTCGTTACTTTCACGTCAAACAGCAGTTCGATCGCCGCTTGAATTTCCGGCTTGGTCGCTTTCAAGGCGACATCGAAGACGTATTTATTTTGTTCTAGGAGCAGGGTAGCTTTCTCGGTCACGATCGGCTTTAGGATCAGATCGGCGAGTTGCCTGGCTTCGGTTTTAAGCACCATAGACCTCCTCAATTTTGGCTAGGGCTGCGGCGGTGGCGATAACTCGATCGGCTAGGAGGACATCATAGACGTTGAGACTGTCCGCGCGAATAATTTTGAGATTGCAGATATTACGTCCCGATAAATAGACATTTTCGGGAATTTCCGTCAGAATTAGCAGAATTTTTTCCTCTGGACTGGCTCCCCAGCGACTTAAGGCAGCGGTGAGTTCTTTGGTTTTGGGTTGGGAGAATTGTTCGGCGAAGCTTTCAACCACGATAAAGTTATCGGCCTGGCCGATCAGGGCGGTTCTCAGGGCTAATCTTTTCTCTTTGCGATTGACCTTAACTTCAAAATCTCTGGGTTTTGGTCCGAAGATGACACCACCACCACGCCAGAGGGGAGAACGGATCGAACCGGCCCGGGCGCGACCGGTGCCTTTTTGCCGCCAGGGTTTGCGACCACCGCCGCGCACTTCCGAGCGGGTTTTGCTGGAGGCGTTACCTTGTCGGGCCGCCGCTAGATGGCTGATGACGACGCGGTGAATTAGGTGTTTGGCGGTTTCGGGTTTAGCGGTTTTTAGTTCCAGGGTGCCTGTTCCCGCTTCTTCCCCTTGCCAATTTTTGACTGTGTAGTTAACCATGGCTTTAATCTTTCCTTGCCCTATTTACCAAATTTCTTGGCGGGGGTGATGTTTAACAGGGTTCCTGGTTTACCCGGGACGGCTCCTTTGATCAGGATCAGGTTGCGTTCGCTATCGATTTTGACCACGGACAATTTGCGGATGGTCACTTGGGTTGATCCGTATTGTCCAGCCATTCTCTTACCCGGGAAGACGCGGCCGGGGGTAGTACCGGCGCCGGTGGAACCGGGGAGACGGTGGTTTTTGGAACCGTGGGTCATGTTACCGCGCTTGAAGTTATGGCGTTTTTGATAGCCGGAGAACCCCCGTCCGATGGTGGTTCCAGCCACATCTACCAAATCGCCTTCTTGGAAGATGTCGGCGGTAATTTCTTGGCCTAAAGTGTAAGCGGATGCGTCCTCAAGACGGTATTCGATTAAATGCCGCAGGGGGGAGACACCGGCTTTGGCTAAATGACCGAGCAGCGGTTTGTTGAGGGCTTTTTCTTTGACGGTTTTGTATCCCACTTGGATGGATTCATAACCGTCGGTTTTTTTAGTTTTGACTTGGGTGACGGGACACGGACCGGCCTGAACGACGGTGACGGGAATGGCGACTCCCGTTTTGTTGTCGAAGATTTGGGTCATGCCCAGTTTTGTACCGAGGATACCGATAGACACGGATTGTTCTCTTTATCTTTACTAGACGACAATCAAAAATAACGTGGCCGTGGCTATAGGAGCGGAAAAGATTTTTCCCGCTTTATCAGCCTGCCCAACTTGAATGACTTTTTTCGAGTTATTTAAGCTGGCATCCCGTTAAATTCGTAAGTAAGACTAGACAGGGTTGCTGGTTCTGCCTAGATTGTTGCTGGTCTTTGTTTCTTCAGGACTTAAAGGGTTTATCTTCAGTATCCCGGCGAAGACCGAGCGACCAAGACGGTTCTGCTCGGCAGTGCCTTCAGCACCACCTAACCCCGATTTTGGCCACAATCAAACATTGTATAATATTTGTGACTTTTTAGGCAAGAGGTTTTTTTAGTCACCGGAAATGATCATATCTAGTCTGGTCAAATTATTTATCCCCTTCGGCGGTCTTCAGCAGCGATGGGGGCAGACCGAGCCAATAGATTCAATTATAGTAGTTATCTTAATGTTGAGGTACAAAGTTTCCGTTTTGGGGAATCGGTCGTCGGTGGTCGATACCAAATTAGGTTACACTTCTTGATGGGAAACACTTTCAATGGGGAGGGGATGACAGCATTGTGCTATCATCCCTTGTCGGGGGGTTAAATCGCTTCGAGATTTTTTTCTCCGGTACGGATGCGGACGATCTGTTCCACGGGGGAGATAAAGATTTTACCGTCTCCGATTTCACCGGTACGCGCCGCAGAAATCAGCTTATCGACGACCATATCGACCTGCTTATCTTCGACGACGATCTCGATCTTGAGTTTTTGGAGAAATTCGACGGTATACTCGGAACCGCGATAACGTTCCGATTGACCTTTCTGACGACCGAAACCTCTAACTTCGGAGACGGTCATCCCGACAATGCCCGCGTTAACTAGGGCGAGTTTCACCTCTTCAAGTTTAAAGGGTCGGATAATCGCTTCTACTTTCTTCAAAATATCTATCTCCTCGTTGCGTGACGATACTTTACTTTCTGGGTAAATTACCTGTTAATTCTAAACTCGGAATCCCAAGAATAGTGCTTAAAGTCATAATTTCTTCAATTATTGCCCTTGGCCACAGTCTTCTGCGGTGAAAAATTTCCGGGTGGGCCAATTCCCACCCGAAGCCATAAACCAACTAGAGAGATAATCCCAACTGAAGACCAAAAACACCGTGAACTAGCAGTAAAATCAGGGCAATACTGCCGATATAGGCGTGAATAGTCCGGAAAAGTTCTTTTTTCCCGCCAGCGAAGCCAGTGAGGGACAATAATCCATTGAAAGCTAATAAACCGATCGCGATCGATCCTGTCCAGAAATGGCTGCTTTCGAGGATTGGATGTTTCTGTATAACTAGGGATAAAATACCGCCGGTGTAACCGAGAGCGATAAATAAAAACAGCCAGGGGGCGAGTTTGCGGTGATCAGCCCGATTTTTGGCCACTACTTCCCCATCTTTGCTTAAACGGCTTTGCCAACCGGCATAGGCAGTATAACTACCCATAACTAAAACCACGATCCCCATCATGACTGGATGTCCCCAATGAACGATCGGTTCGGGAGTTCCGAGACCGCGAAAGGCAGCGGCGATCGGCTCTAGCGCATCACTTAAACTTTGATTCATGTTTGTTACCTAACTTTACAAAACCCTCTGGCCTAAGATTTTAGCCGATCTCTGGCCTAGAAAAACTTCGGTTAGCCGAAAAAATGTCAAGCCTTCGCTAAATTTCTTAACATTTCAGCTAGAGATGAGCGGAGAAATATAGAATAAAGTCAGGGGAGACTAGGGATCCCCACGGGGATTAGCCCCTAGGAGGGAGTTATGACTTATCTGCTCAAAGATCGGCGATCAGCAGGGAGACTATTAGCTAGTTACTTGACAGAATATACCAATAGTGATGGGGTGCTAGTTTTGGCTTTGCCCCGGGGGGGGGTTCCGATCGCCTTTGAAATTGCCCAAAGGTTACATTTACCGCTAGATCTGTGTTTGGTGCGAAAATTAGGTGTACCTGAGCGAAAAGAGTTAGCTTTTGGGGCAATCGGTCAGAATGGTGTGCGGGTGATCAATGAAAGTATCGTTGACGACTTGCACCTATCGGAGGCGATGATGGAACGGGTAGCAAAGGAAGAAATGATCGAATTAGAGCGACGCGATCGCTTGTATCGAGGTGAGCGACCCTTTCCGGACCTGACGGGAAAAACGATTATTCTAGTAGATGATGGTATCGCTACGGGAGCAACGATTAAAGCGGCGATTCTGACCCTTAGGGCTGAAAATCCCGCTGCTATTATTATTGCTGTTCCTATTGCCCCAGTGGAAGTCTGTGAGCAATTAGAAAAATTAGTTGATCGAGTAATTTGCCTACATAAACCCTACGAATTGAGATCAATTTCTCTTTGGTACGAGGATTTTTCCCAAACCAGCGATGAGGAAGTGCAAACACTTTTAGCCAGCGTCGATAGTTCTTTGATTCCAGTTTAGGAAGGAGGGGAGAGGGAATTATGAATTGGGAAGTGGGGAAGTGGGGAAATGGGGAAGTGGGGAAGTGGGGAGAATAAATAACAGCAATCTCCTGAATTCAGAAGTCAGAATTGAGACTTACGAATTCTAACTTCTGACTTCTACAGCATCGGTATCAACGGCATTGGTTGGGGAAGAAACCTCGGTTTGATTATTTACTCCCCCCGGACGGCGATTGCGATAATCAAGAACTAATCGCGATAATTCCGTGGTTAAAAGGGTGAGGACAATCCCATCATCGATCCAACCAATAATCGGGAAAACGTCAGGAGAAATATCGAGGGGGCTAAAAAGATAAACCATAGTTCCCAGAATGATAATCCAACGATATTGGGGGTGAGTGATTTTGCTGCTGTACCAGTTGTAAAAAGATTCAACAATCGGTTTCATTAATTTGTCCTCGTTGACTGGGATAATTTAATTTTGTCAGGTTCCCCTTGGGGCTGATAGTGGGGTTTTACCCCCATTATCTAGGGTGATATCCGCTAATTAGGGCTTGCTGAATAATGGTAAAACCCTTTTAAAATAAAGCTTTTGACCTGTTAAAATCCGATGTTAGTGCCAGAATATAGGATTAAGACCTTCAAAAACCTGGCATTATCCTTCTTTTAGTACATAAACTGGTACAAAAAAGAGGACAACAAAACCTGAAACGACCGGCTACTGACTCCTGACGACCGACTCCTAACCCCACCAACAAACTTTTTCAGCAAACCCTAATTAATCAAAAAAAATGCCCAGAAGAAAATTCACCTTTAGGGATGAGCCTGAAGTATTATTACTGGATGCTTAAGAGGGGAGATAGTGGTGTCTTTATCCCCTATAATAGGCGATAACAAACTAATCAATTATCTGCCAGTTTAAGGATGGAAACCCTCTTTCATCTAGTTACTTTTGCCTTTGTCTTCGCTTTTGGTGCCTCGGTGGGCAGTTTTTTAAACGTGGTCATCTATAGATTACCTAAGGGGATATCTCTAGTTTATCCCCCTTCCCACTGTCCGAAATGTCACCATAGGTTAGGTAAAAGCGAGAATATACCTGTTTTAGGCTGGTTATGGCTAGGGGGTCGCTGTCGCTGGTGTAGAACTGCGATTTCTGTCCGTTATCCAGCCGTCGAAACTTTTACCGGTTTGTTATTTTGTCTGGTTTTAGGAGATTTTAGCTTTTCTTGGCAGACCCTCGGCTATTGGATTCTCCTAAGTTGGTTATTAGCTTTAGCTTTGATTGATTTTGACACGATGACGCTTCCTAACTCCCTCACCCAATCGGGATTAGTTTTAGGGATAGTTTTCCAAACTCTTTTAGGTTGGCAAAATAATCAAAGTGTTATCTATCTCTTTTCAGCGATCGCTAGTGCGGTTTTAGGAGTCTGGTTATTTGATCTGATCCGGTGGGGGGGAAGTTTTGCCCTCGGACAACAGGCCATGGGGGGAGGAGACGCAAAATTAGCGGCCATGATCGGTGCTTGGTTAGGATGGCAAGCATTATTAGTCACCGGTTTTCTGGCCTGTGCTATTGGGGCGGCGATCGGTATGACGGGCATTTTTCTCGGTAAAATGGCAAAAAAACAAGCTATACCCTTTGGCCCATTTCTTGCCCTCGGCGCTCTGATGAGTGTCTTTTGGAGTGATAAGATCATCTCAGTCTATCAAACCATTTTTTTTCCTTTGTTGTAAAAAAGCTATCTTGTAATTAAATCTTGATACAATAGTCTTCCGTGTCTTGGATCACCATTAGAACAACCCCGAGTCGTTGGGAAGCCGATTGGCTACAGGAAATGCTCAAAGCTCACGACATCCCCAGTCGCGTTATCGCTATTGGCCTTGGTATTTATTGCGGCCAGGGACATCAGGCCGCCCTACAAGTCCGTCCCCAAGATCGCTGGACAGCACTTTTGTTATTAAGTCCCCTAGAGGAAAGTCGATAAATTGTCTTTATTTTAAACTATGTCTCTATTTGATTGGTTTGCAAATCGCCAAAAAACAGAACCCAAGGTTCAACAACAACAGGAACGAGAAATAGCCGATGGTCTATGGACAAAATGCCCAAATTGCGGCGTTTTGGCCTATACGAAGGATTTATTAGCTAATCAACTGGTTTGTGTCGATTGCGGTCATCATAATCGGGTCGAAAGTGAAGAAAGAATTCGCCAGTTAGTCGATGCTAATACTTGGAATTGCCTTGATGAACAGATTCGACCGACGGATCCGCTCAAATTTCGCGATCGGAAAAGTTATAGCGATCGCTTGCGGGAAACCCAAGAAAAAACCGGACTGACTGATGCTGTCCAGACGGGAACGGGGACGATCGATGGTTTACCCTTAGCTTTAGGGGTGATGGACTTCCGTTTTATGGGGGGTAGCATGGGATCGGTGGTGGGAGAAAAACTCTGTCGTTTGACGGAGCGCGCTACCGATGAAAGTTTGCCCCTCGTGATCATCTGCGCTTCCGGCGGGGCGAGAATGCAGGAAGGAATGTTAAGTTTAATGCAGATGGCCAAGATTTCTGGTGCTCTTAACCGGCATCGGGAAGCAAAGTTACTCTATATTCCCGTCTTGACTAATCCCACCACGGGAGGAGTCACGGCCAGTTTTGCCATGTTGGGAGATATTATTATCGCCGAACCAAAGGCTACTATCGGTTTTGCCGGTAAGCGGGTAATTGAACAGACTTTGCGCGAGAAATTACCGGAAGGTTTCCAAACATCGGAATACCTATTAAAACACGGGTTTGTCGATGCGATCGTTCCCCGTACCCATCTCAAAAAAACTCTCGCTCAATTAATTAGTTTACATCAGCCCTTTTTCCCCTTGTTATCCCCCCTCAACAGTCATCATCACTACAGTCAGCCGGAGTTAATCCCTCTTAAAACAGTGCAAGGTCAAACAACAGTTTAATCCCTGTAAGACGGCACTGGAGTGGAAAGTCTGAGCATTTGTACTAAAATTTCCCGATGGGCAGTTTAAATGTAGTGCATCCCACACCCCACACCCTGCCCCCAGGAAAAACTTTTTCAGCAAACCCTACTTAACTGGGTTGACAGTGATCGCAAAGTCCAAAAAATTCGAGAGTGTGGTAATAAACCTTGAATTGGTGTGATTTTTCGAGTTTTTCTTCCAATTCGTGAACGGGACACTCATTAAAGACGATAGACCGACCGCAATGAATACAGGTAAGATGGTGTTGATCCTGCTGAACGGAACTGTAGAGGGATTCTCCTGTGGCTAGGGTTCTCACCTGCACTGCTCCCTGTAGTTTTAGGGATTCTAGGGCGCGGTAAACAGTGGCTAACCCCATATTTTGGTCACGCTGACGGAGTTCCACAAACAATTCCTGAGCGGATACTGCCCGATTTAAGGTTTTGAGTAAGTGGATAATGCGCTCTTGCGATCGGGTGCGTTGGGATTTCATATCAAAAAGGTCAGCGATCAAAGTTAATTCTATGCCAAAAAATTATCAGTGCTGTATTTATGTTACTCTGCGCCCCTCGGTGCTCGATCCGGCGGGTACGGCAGTAGAATCGGGATTAAAGCAATTAGGTTATGATACTGTAGCCGGGGTGCGAATTGGTAAGTATATTGAGCTTACCGTGACAGCAGCGGACGAAACCAGCGCTCGCGCTCAATTGGATCAAATGTGCGATCAACTATTGGCTAATCCTGTGATTGAAAATTATCGCTTTGATTTGCATTGTCAGGAGATAGGGGATAGGGATTAGGGCATAGGGAAATGGGGAAATGGGGGATTAGGGGATAGGGAAATGGGAGAATAGGGAAATTCAACTAATACCCTAACACCCCCCGCAACGCGCAAGCAGTGACCACCCTAACACCCTAACACCCATCTGATGAGAGCTTTTTGCAAAATGAATTAACCAAGTTAAAAATTATGAAGTTTGGGATTATTGTTTTCCCCGGATCGAATTGCGATCGAGATGTGGCAACGGTGACTGAGGGGATTTTTCAGCAACCTACCCGCTATGTTTGGCATCAAGAGACGGATCTAGCGGATTTGGATGTGATCGTGGTGCCGGGGGGATTTAGTTACGGCGATTATTTGCGCTGTGGTGCGATCGCTCGGTTTTCGCCAGCGATGAAAACTGTCCGAGAAGAAGTCGAAAAAGGTAAATTAGTTTTAGGCATCTGTAACGGTTTTCAGGTATTAACGGAAATTGGGCTGCTACCCGGTGCCTTAATTCGCAATCGCGATTTACATTTTATCTGCGATCGAGTGCCGGTAAAAGTGGAAAATAATCAATCTGTCTGGACGCGAGGATATCAACCGCAACAGGTGCTTAATTTGCCGATTGCTCACGGGGAAGGGCGTTATTATGCCGCAGAAGATACGTTAAAATCTCTGGAGGATAACGGACAAATTCTCTTTCGTTACTGTACTGCCACAGGAGAGGTAAATGAGTCAGGAAATCCCAACGGATCGTTAAATAATATTGCAGGAATTACCAATAAAGCAGGAAACGTGCTAGGAATGATGCCTCATCCCGAACGGGCTGCCGATCCGCTGCTCAATTTGACCGATGGGAGTCTGTTATTTCAGGAGTTGATCAATTGTTGTTGACATCCTCACTGCGCTCTCTGCGTCGGTGATGACCAGTAGATCAAACAAGCTAAGTTGAACGGGCGACCGACGGGTTGACGCTTCATCGGGGTGTGCTTTCTTTACAGAAAGTCTTACCGTCCCTCCACATCCGTTTCAAGTCTCCGAATGCCCGACGGCGACCTTAATATTTACCGCATCGTTCACGTCCCGATCATGGAAAGTCCCACAGAAAAGACATTCCCGCTCACGGACATTTAACGCTTTTTTGCCGCCAATATTCCCACAACAGGAACATCGTTGAATGGTTGGTTCCCATCGGGAAATTAACCAAAAATAACGCCCATGTTGATCGGACTTTGCTGACAGCATATCTCGAAAAGAACACCATCCTAAGTCTGATATAGCACGGGATAGCTTCCGATTTTTAACCATCCCCGATGTATTTAAATCTTCTAAAATTATCGTTTGGTTTTCACGGACAATTTTAGTGGATAATTTATGCAAGAAATCAGTCCGAGTATCTTTACTCTTAGTGTGGATTTGGCTCTTCGTTACTTGTTATGGTTCGATAGGGGGGCATAAATCGACTAAATCCTTATCTGGCAAGAGACTTAATTGATTAGTTCGCTCTAGAGCAAAAACAATTGACAAAAATCGCTAAATGCCTTTCTATATAAGGGTT
>NZ_JADBSZ010000178.1:0-40206 GCF_020246425.1 Microcystis sp. M079S1 | reverse complement strand
TTCTAATACACCAAATTAGCTGAAACAATCCAGTAGGGTGGATTAGCGCAGCGTAATCCACCATTACATCAATTATTGAATAACCATAGATTAGGTGCGTTACACTTCGTTAACGCACCCTACAAGAGCGGCGATCGCACTCACATCTGCTCACTGATCACTGATTGCCTCCTATTGGCACAAACGTTGATAAACTGTGGCTAAAGCTTGGACATCACCAACGTTACCCGGGAAAAGAACCACAGGTAAATTAGGAAAGAGATGATGATCGGCTGCTGTACGGACCATGGAGACACCGGGGAGAATCTGACCGAGTAAACGGGCCGATTGCAGGCTTAAACCCGTACTTAAGACATCATTAGAGGTAATTCCGCCTTTACTGATTAAAAAACTGATATCACTGGGTAAACCCTTAACAATGTCCATTAACAGGGTGGAGACGGCAACCCCAAAATCAAGACGTTTCTGCACAGAAGCAAAGGTTAACTCTTGCCGACTGGTATAGATCACGGGGGTTTGTTTATTTTTGTGAATAAGCTTGACTTTTTCCAGAGCTTGTGCTAGGAGTTGCTCTCGTTGCTCAGGACGATCGCGCAATGCCGTCACATCGATTTCGACTCCGACGGTGTTGGGTTGTTGAAGCAGTTCATCTAATTGTTGGCTAGTTTTTTTGACGTGGGAACCGACGATAATTGCCCCGGCTTCCCCCGTGGGCTTATACTTACCCATAGATTCGGGTGCGATCGGTTGAGTTCCTAAATTAGCCAAAGAAGTTAGAATACTGGCGGCACTACGGAATAAAAATTTTTTTCCCTCCCCTGCGGCGGTTAAAATATCTTCAGCAAAGCGATCGAGATCCGCTTGAGTTTCCCCATCTACCACCCCACATTGATTATTTTCGAGCTTTTGCAGTCGTTCTAAACTACCTTGACGGATATCTGCCAGTAAAAATCTTTCCACATCATCTGCTTTAATTTTACCTTGCGTTTTCTCCTCCACATAATCCGGCAGATAACTGTAATGGTAGGCAAAAACCGAATCGCGAGCGAATTCCGTCTCGTGGACGGGAGTGGGAACGCCATCGATGATTAAATAGTGAATACTATCACGGGTGATTCTCCCCCCCTCAAAAAAGGCTGGAATCAGGAAATGAGCATCAAAACCGCCCAATTCTTCGGCAATAACATCAGTTTCGATCGGATAATGCCCGCGCAGGGTAGAATCGGAACGACTAACCACCAAAAAATCCTCGATTCCCTCTTTAGTTAAGGCAGTTTTCAGGTTATGACAGACTTCTCGCGTGACAGACTCGGCTTTTTCGGGGGTTAAAGCGCGCGTATTCGTCAAAACAAAGAAAATTGGCGCATTATCTGCCAATCCCAAGCGGAGAGTATCTTCATCCCACCGCATCAATAACAGACAACTATGGACTGTTTGGGAACCTGTCGGGTCGTCATCTAAGACTATAATTTTAGGTCTATTATTGCTCATATATTTTTTATCAGGATGGGAGGGACGAAGGAACCAAGAGAATCTGGTTAATAGTTTATCGGGTTCTGGTTCCCCATTAAAGTCGTCCCCTCCGCAAGCAACCGCTATCAATCTTGATCACAATCTGTCCAATATAGGATAAGCTATACCATGATTCATACAGTGACGAAGTTGAGCGCGGGAGACTTCCCTTTGAATACGTTAATTCACCCCACTGCGGTTATCCATCCGTCGGCAAAACTTGCTCCAAAGGTTAAAGTTGGTCCCTATGCTGTGATCGGGGCCAATGTGGAAATTGAAGCTGATACAATTATTGATGCCCATGTGGTCATTGAGGGTCCGACCAAAATTGGCAAGGGTAATCATATTTTTTCCGGGGCTGTTATTGGTAATGAACCACAGGATTTAAAGTATAAAGGTGGCGAAAGTAGCGTAGAAATTGGTGATCATAACCAAATTCGCGAGTTTGTCACGATTAATCGCGCCACGGATACGGGAGAAGTTACCCAAATTGGCAGTAATAATTTATTAATGGCCTATGTTCACGTTGCCCATAATTGTATTTTGCAAGATAACATTATTATCGCTAATAGTGTCGCCTTGGCTGGTCATGTCCAGATCGAATCAAAAGCAGTTATCGGGGGGGTTTTAGGAGTACATCAATTTGTTCATATTGGCAAAATGGCCATGTTAGGAGGAATGAGTCGTATTGATCGCGATGTTCCCCCTTTTACTTTAGTGGAAGGCAATCCCTGTCGGGTGCGAACTCTTAATTTAGTCGGGTTACAAAGAGCAGGTTTTACCGATGAAGATTTAGCTTTACTCAAAAAAGCTTTTCGGATTATCTATCGTTCTAATATAAATCTTCAGGAGGCTTTAGAACAAGTTTCTCTCTTAACCGATAACCCCCATGTTCAACATCTCTGTCAATTTTTACAATCCTCTACCACGGGAGAAAAACGTCGCGGTTTAATTCCGGGAAAATAATTTCTTGATTGAGGAACAGGGTGTGGAAAGTGGGGAAGTGGGGAAGTGGGGAAGTGGGGAAGTGGGGTGTAGGGTGTGGGGTGTAGGGTGATGGGGAAGTGGGAAAAATAAATAAAAATAATCTCCTGACTCCAGCAATCCTGTCTCCTGACTCCTATCTCCCAACTCCTGAATTCTTTTATTATCAAATAATTATCCAAATGCGTATATTTATTAGTACGGGTGAGGTATCGGGTGATTTACAGGCAGCCATGCTGATTGAATCCCTTTTTAAACTAGCTAAAACCCAGGAAATTGAGTTAGAAATTTTTGCCCTAGGTGGCGATCGCATGGAGTTAGCCGGGGCGAAAATGTTGGGTAAAACCACTCGACTGGCTGCCATGGGATTAATTGAATCTATCCCCTTTATTTGGCCAACTTTACAACTACAAAAACGAGCAAAAGAGTTTTTTAGAGATCATCCTCCCGATCTGATTATTTTAATTGATTATGTGGGGGCCAATGTGGCGATCGGTCAGTCGGCTAAAAAAATTATTCCCGATGTCCCAATTATTTATTATATTGCCCCACAGGTGTGGATTTGGTCGGAAGAAAATATCCCCTCAGCTAAACTAAGGGCCACAGCAGAAAAGTTATTTAATACGGAAAAATTAATCGCCGTCACGGATAAATTATTGGCAATTTTTCCTGCCGAAGCCCGTTTTTTTGAAACAAAAGGTTTACCGGTAACTTGGGTGGGACATCCTTTAGTTGATCGTATGGCTAATGCTCCCAATCGCCAAGAAATGCGGCAAAAATGGGCAATAAAACCCCAAGAAACGGTGATCGCTTTGTTACCCGCTTCCCGTCAACAGGAGTTTAAATATCTCGTGCCGACGGTGTGCGCTGCTGCTAAAAAATTACAGGAAAAAATTCCCGATATTAAGTTTTTAATTCCCGTTCCCTTAGCTTTATACGAACCAAAAATGCGAGAATTAGTGGCGGAATACGGATTAAATGCGGTGATTATGGAACGAGATCAGACTTTAGAAGCGATTGCCGCAGCCGATCTGGCTGTGGCTAAGTCTGGTACAGTTAATCTCGAAATTGCTTTGTTAAATGTGCCGCAGGTGGTGGTTTACCGTTTAAGTGCAGTGACTGCTTGGATTGCCCGCAATATTATGAAGTTTTCTGTACCATTTGTCTCACCGGTAAATTTAGTTTTAATGCGAGAAATTGTTCCCGAATTATTACAAGAGGAAGCTAACCCAGAGAGAATTATGCAGGAATGTCTAGATTTATTATTAAATCAGCAACGTCGGCAAAAAATGTTAGATGAATACGCAGAAATCAAGGACGGTTTAGGAACAGTAGGCAGTTGTGAGCGAGTGGCACAAGAGGTATTTAAAATAGGCCTTTGTTAGGGTTAGGATCCGGTCGTCAGGAGACAGGATTCAGGAGACAGGAGACAGCTTTTTTCTCCCCGCTCCCCAATTCATAATTCATAATTCATAATTCCTACACCCTACACCCCACGGCTGCATCCAACATTTGCAGAAATATCGACAATCAGCAATTATCAGTAACTCTGAAATTGGTACAAAAATATGAACAATCGCGTGTAAGCATCCCACCGAAAAGCTAATGCGCGGGGGGTTTGGGGGCGGCGCCATGCCCCCAACGGGGGGTTTGGGGGGTAGAACCCCCCAAAAGCTTGGATTGAGTGATAAAACTGAAAGTAACACACCCAATTTTAGGAGAAAGTTTCCCTTGAAAAATCCCAAATTAGTAGATTTACAAAAATGAGATGCACCCCACCCTACACCCAGGAAAAACTCTTTGCCGCAAACCCTACTTATAAGCGTCCATACCCTCACAGGAACAAACCAGATTTCTGTCCCCGTAAGCATTATCAACCCGTCCGACTACTGGCCAGAATTTATAATCTTTTAGCCAAGAAAGCGGGTAAGCTGCCTGTTGACGGGAATAGGGACGACTCCAATCATCGGCAGTTAAAACCGCAGCTGTGTGGGGGGCATTTTTCAAAGGATTATCGTGGGGATCCATGCTACCATTAGCGATCGCTTGTACTTCTTGATAGATAGTTAACAAAGCTTCACAAAAACGGTCTAATTCGCCCAAAGATTCGCTTTCCGTGGGTTCCACCATCATTGTACCCGCCACGGGCCAAGAAACCGTCGGCGCGTGGAAACCGAAATCCATCAAGCGTTTTGCCACATCTTCCACCTCGATGCCGGCCTGTTTTTTCAGGGGACGTAAATCAATCACGCACTCGTGGGCAACCGTTCCCGCGCTACCCTTAAATAACACCGGATAGGCCGACTCCAGACGAAAAGCCATATAATTAGCGTTCAAAATTGCCACTTCTGTCGCTTTTTTCAAGCCTGCTGCCCCCATCATAGCGATATACATCCAAGAAATCACCAAAATGCTGGCACTACCCCAAGGCGCGGCCGAAATTGCGCCAATTGAGTCCTGATGCTTACCGTTAGCGGTTTCTGGGGATAATTTCGCCAAAACTAGGGAAACATCGGGTAGAAAAGGCACTAAATGGGATTTTACTCCGATTGGTCCCATACCGGGGCCGCCACCACCGTGGGGAATACAGAAAGTTTTATGGAGATTCAAGTGACAGACATCAGCACCAAAATCCGCCGGACGACATAAACCCACCTGAGCATTCATATTCGCGCCATCCATATACACTTGACCACCGTATTGATGAATCAAGGCACAAATTTCGCTAATTCCCTGTTCAAAAACGCCGTGAGTGGAAGGATACGTTACCATCAAAGCCGCTAGATTATCCTGATGCTTCTCGGCCTTAGTTTTTAAGTCATTAATATCAATATTGCCCCGAGAATCGCAATTAACCGCCACTACTTTCATACCACACATAACGGCGCTGGCAGGATTAGTCCCGTGAGCGGACTCAGGAATTAAGCAAATCTGACGATGACCTTGACCGCGACTTTCATGGTAGGCTCGGATTACCTGTAAACCGGCATACTCTCCCTGAGAACCGGCGTTCGGTTGTAGGGAAATGCCATCAAACCCGGTAATTTCCCCTAACCAAGTTTCTAACTGTTGAAAGAGCAGTTGATAGCCTTCTGCTTGGTCAATCGGGGCAAAAGGGTGTAATTTGCCGAATTCTGCCCAAGTTACCGGAATCATCTCCGCTACGGCATTGAGTTTCATCGTACAGGAACCGAGGGGAATCATGGAAGTATTTAAGGCTAGATCCTTTGTTTCCAGACGGTGCAGATATCTGAGTAATTCCGTTTCCGAGTGGTAACGATTGAACACCGGTTCGGTAAGATAGGCACTGGTACGGGTTAAATTAGCGGGTAATTCTAGACTAATTTTCTCGACTAATTCGGCTGCGGTAAAGGGTAATTCCTCGGTTGGGGCAAAAATTTGCCATAAATCCCACACATCCCTGAGACTGGTGGTTTCATCGACACTAATTCCTAGATTATTCTCATCAAAATAACGCAGATTAATCTTATGGGTTTTTGCCTTGGCGAAGATATCCTTAACTCCCGTGGATACCGTAACTTTGAGCGTATCGAAGTACGGTTCTTTCCCCACTTGATAACCCAACTTTTTTAAACCATTTGCCAATAAAGCGGTTAATTTCTGCACTCTTTGGGCGATTTTCTTGATTCCTTCCGGTCCGTGATACACCGCGTACATGGAAGCAATCACCGCTAGTAACACCTGTGCGGTACAAATATTACTGGTGGCTTTATCCCGGCGGATATGTTGTTCGCGGGTTTGCAAAGCTAAACGCAGTGCGGGTTTACCCTGACTATCCTTCGATACCCCGACAATGCGCCCCGGAATACTGCGTTTATAGGCATCTTTGGTGGCAAAATAGGCAGCATGGGGACCCCCATAACCCAAGGGAACCCCAAAGCGTTGACTGCTACCCACGGCAATATCAGCCCCCAATTCGCCGGGGGGAGTCAACAGGGCTAAACTGAGAATATCGGCGGCAACGGTGACTAAAGCCCCATTTTCCTGCGCTTTGGCGATAAATTGCCGATAGTCATAAATTACGCCATCGGTGGCTGGATATTGTAATAATGCGCCAAAAATCGGCGTTTGAAAGTCAAAGAGACGATGATCCTCGATAATAATGTCAATACCTAAAGGAATCGCTCTGGTTTTAACAACTTCAATCGTTTGGGGATGGCAACTACTGGAGATAAAGAAAGCATTGGCTTTAGTTTTACACAGTCCATAACTCATGCTCATCGCTTCCGCGGCTGCTGTTCCTTCATCGAGGAGGGAAGCGTTAGCAATTTCCAGACCGGTTAAGCTAGTGATGAGAGTTTGGAAGTTTAAGAGAGCTTCTAAGCGTCCTTGGGCGATTTCCGCTTGATAGGGAGTATAGGCCGTGTACCAACCCGGATTTTCTAAGATGTTGCGGAGAATTACCGGCGGGGTGATACAGTCATGGTAGCCCATGCCAATAAAGGAGCGAAATACCTGATTTTTGGAGGCAATAGCTTTTAATTGGGCAAGAGCGGCGTATTCACTCAAGGCAGGTGCTAGATTAAGGTTTTTTTGTAAACGAATTCCTGACGGGACAGTTTTAGCGATTAACTCCTCCACGGTAGCAACACCCAAAACCGCCAGCATTTTCTCTATTTCCGTCTCCGTCGGCCCAATGTGACGGTTAACAAAGCTATCGGTACAGTCTAGCAGGTCTTGCAGGTCAGCAGGAGCGAATTCCTCGGTTTTCTCGGCCGTAATTGACCTATTTAGCATATTAATCTCGGTTTCAACAATTACAAAAGTGTTGCGTTTCATCGCTAGGGGTGATTTTAACGCAACTTGTAAAATTTTTGTAATATTTGAAGCCAGCAAGTTAAAGTCTCAGCTAATTTGCTATCGACCTATGCACAAAATTAACCTCACTACTGCTTCGTCACCAAAAACCAACCGGAATCCGTGGATCCGATCGCCTTTAATCCTTCTAAATCAGTAGCTTCTTTAGTTTGACGATCGATAATCAGGTAAGGTTGCTTGTGACTTTGCCAATGATTGATTAATTCTTCGGCAGCAAGGGGAAAAACCCGACGACCACTATAAAAATTTAATGAGGGGCGCTCGTAGGCAAAAGCAATATAAACAGGGTGATCGGCCGGCACATATTTCTGCACTAAACTCGCCACCGGTTTGACGGGGAAATTCTCATTTAATTCCCAGATCCACAGGGGAGAATTGACAAAAATAAACAAAGAAACCAACATTCCCCAGAGTAAAACCACGCTGAATTGTTCCGAGCGCCGAGCTAACAAAATCGCCGTTGTTACCATGGTCAGGGAAAGTGACAATAAGGTTAAAAGAATTAAGGGATGGAGCGGTTCGATAGGGGCAAAATTACCAGGGAAATAGGCCATTAAAGCTAATAAACCCGTCACAACGCCGATAATACCCAGAATAATTGACCAGATTGGATTATAGGTGCGATCGATGGGAAGATTACCCACCTGCGCCAAGGCATAACCGGCCGCTAAAGCCAAGGCCGGATAGATCGGCAGAATATACCAAGGCAACTTGGTCGCCATTACCGAAACCACCAACAGATAAACACCCGTCCAAACTAACAGTAACTTCGCCCAACTGTAGAGATGTTCCCGACGGGCTAAACGTAAACCCCAAACCGAGAAAATTAACCAAGGCCAACTATATTTAAGAATTTCCAGCAGATAATACCAAAACGGTCCGCGATGATCGTCCAGATGGTCACTAACTCGCTTTAACTGTTGAACAAAAAGGGAATCGAGAAACTCCCGCTCGTAGTGCCAAAATTGGGCGCTATACCAAGCAAAAGCGGGGGTTGCTCCCAACAACCAACCCGACCAAAAATAGGCAGAAGTTAATAACCGGGGGGTATCCCAGAGCAGAAAAATCAAGCCGATACCCGCCAATAATAGCCCCATAATCCCCTTAGTCAGACAAAGGAGGGCAAATCCTAACCCCGCCCCCAGAGACCAGCGTAAATCGCGCCGTGAGCGCAGTAAACCAACAAACATCAGCATTTCAAAACACAATACCGCTCCATCCAACATGGCTAAACGGCCATGGCGCACCACCGGCAAAAGAGTTAGATAGATCAAGGCCGATAGTAAAGCCGGCAAACGAGCGGGAAAAATTTCTCGACCGAGAAGGTAGAGGATCGGCACCGATAAAGCTGTAAAAAAAGCGGGAATTAGTCTAGTATTGGCCTCATTGATGCCCCAGAAATGGTAGGTTAGACCAATCAAACTGTGAATCAAAGGCGGTTTATTCAGGTAGGGATCACCCCAAAAACTGGGAAATAACCAGCGCAATTGTTCCAGTGGGGTTTGGCTAATTTCCTTGGCCACCTGAGCGATGGTCGCTTCATCCCAATCCCGCAAGGGTAAATTACCTAATCCCACTAGATAGATAATTAAGGCCGCTATCAATAATCCCAGTAAACACAGAAATTCTTTAAAATTTTCTCTCTGACGCAATTTATAACTAGAATATCCCCAAGCAAATTTTTGACGGTTCATAAGCTGTTTTATATTTTAAATTTCAGGGGCTAGGGATGGGGAAGTGGGAATTATGAATTATAAATTATAAATTATGAATTAT
Source organism: Microcystis sp. M079S1 (assembly GCF_020246425.1). Taxonomy (NCBI): domain Bacteria; kingdom Bacillati; phylum Cyanobacteriota; class Cyanophyceae; order Chroococcales; family Microcystaceae; genus Microcystis; species Microcystis sp. M079S1. Next base: position 31,095 of record NZ_JADBSZ010000178.1, on the reverse strand, counting down.
GAATTGGGAGCATCTCATTTATGCAAGCGAGTAATTATACTTGTCCCTAAAACTGTTTTCTAGCAAGGCTTTCAAAATAGCTTGACATAAAACCTGATTTAGGGGTTACAAAGGTGAGATGCTCCCTATGAATTATGAATTGGAGAGAGGAGAGAGGGGAGAAAAAAGCTGATGGCTGACGGCTGACGGCTAAAATGATAACTGATTACTGAATATAAGGCTCTTCGGTTTGTCTTATGCAACGTACAGGGTTATAAGGAATGAAACTCTTATAGAGAAAGACATTTGGCGATTTTTGTTAATTGTTTTCTATCTAAAGCGAACTAATCAATTAAATCTCTTGCCAGATAAGGATTTAGTCGATTTATGCCACCCTATCGAACCATACTAAGTAACGAAGAACCGAATATAACTAACCAGAAAGTTTTTGATCTAGGATTTGGCTAGTTAATTTAGGATCGGCTTTACCGCCGCTTTTTTTCATGACTTGACCGACAAAAAATCCCTTAAGATTGGTTTTACCCGCCCGGAATTTTTCTAACTCGCTTGGATGGGAGGCGATAATTTCCTCGATCAGTTTTTCGATCGCAGAATTGTCAGAAATTTGTATTAATCCTTTCTGTTCAACCAGAGCTTTTGGTGAACCGCCTTGGCTGAGAAGTTCGGGTAAAATTTCCTTAGCAATTTTGCCACTAATTGTTCCCGTTTCAATCAGTTTAACTAATTCGGCTAAGTCTGACGCTTGCAGGGCGATTTCTGTGATCGTCAGCTTATTATTATTCAAATAAGCGGCGATATCCTGACTGATCCAGTTAGCGACTAATTTCGCATTTGCCCCCGCAATTACAGCAGTTTCAAAATATTCGGCCACGGTGCGATCATCGGTTAAAACCCTGGCATCGTAGGCGGAAAGACCAAATTCTTCTTCATAACGACGACGTTTACGAGCGGGTAATTCCGGTAATTCTTCCGCCCAAGCTTTTAACTGTTCGGGGGAGACTTCTAGAGGGGGTAAATCCGGTTCGGGAAAATAGCGATAATCGCTAGAACCTTCTTTTTTCCGCATACTAATCGTCCGCTGAGTAGCTTCTTCCCAAAGACGGGTTTCCTGTACGATCAGTTCGCCATTTTCGATCGCTTCAATTTGTCGATCGATCTCGTATTCTATGGCTTTTTGGATAGCACTAAAGGAGTTCATATTTTTAATTTCTACCTTAGTCCCGAACTTTTTATTGCCTTTTTTGCGAACGGAAATATTGACATCGCAGCGCAGGGAACCTTCCTGCATATTCCCGTCACTGATGCCGAGATAACGCACTAAACGCCGTAATTCTTGGGCATATTCCGCCGCTTCGGCCCCGGTGCGTAAATCCGGTTCCGAGACGATTTCCAATAATGGTACACCTGTACGATTAAAATCCACGAGGGAATGGGTGGAACCGGAGAGACGTTCGCTACCAGCATGAACCAGTTTTCCCGCGTCTTCTTCCATGTGCAGACGGGTAATGCCAATAATTTTGCGGCTAACTTCCTTAGTTTTTTTATCGACGATCTCGATTTCTAGTTGACCCTGTTCGACAATAGGGAGATCATACTGGGAAATTTGATAATTTTTCGGCAGGTCGGGATAAAAATACTGTTTGCGATCGAATTTGCTATGAGGTGTGATTTTACCGTCGATAGCTAATCCCAGTTTAACGGCACTGGCCAGGACTTCTTGGTTAAGGACGGGTAACACCCCCGGATAACCCAAACAGATGGGACAGACGTTAGTATTGGGGGGACTATCGAAGTTGGTGGGACAGGAACAAAATATCTTGCTTCTGGTGTTCAGTTGACAGTGGGTTTCTAAACCGATAATTGCTTCGTATTCAGTGGCAGACATATTTTCTCGCTCTCGCCGACACAGGAATGATCTGTTTAATCATTATAGTCGCGATTCTGGAGCATTCCCTCCCTTCATAAAACTTAATAATGTAGTTACTAATAACTTTATGCACCTTTAATATAGCTCAAAAAAGATAATTTATTCAACCAATGTCCGCCATTATTTTTAATTTTATCAAAGGCATAAGATTAAAGAAGCTTATCGATAATTTTTCACCGATAAACCTAGCTTTTTTAGTATCGACCACCGACCAGCGACTCCCGAAAACCAAAACTTCCCAACTCACCATGAAGATAACCGACATAAATCGTAGCAAAAATTAACTTCTAGAGACGGGATATTTGCTTAGTATAGAAACAGAGAGATTATACCCAATAACTGACCCCATAACCAGCCAAGAGCAATATAAGCCGCAAAAGTGATCATTTTCTAGGCGAGTATTGCCTTAGTAAGTAGGTGGGTGGAATTAAATATAAGATGAACGTAGGTTGGGTTGAAGCATGAAACCCAACGCCCGCTCATGTTACGCTACCGCTAACCCATCCTACAAATAATTGTGCCTCCCTACTTAATTGACGATTTTTAATTTTTACTTGATTTTATGTCTTTAACTCTCTCAGAACAACTCAAACGAGAACAATTATCCTACCCTCAAACTCTCCTCCATCATCTGCAAAAGTTACGGCATTTTGTGACAGTGGAAGGAGAGGAGAAATTGCAGCAGTGGAAAAACCTCATTGAAAAGGAGAATTTTCAACCTAGCACCCGTAATTTAGCCTATTATCTCGCCCTGAGACAAGAAGATATCCGGGATTTACAATTAGCTTTAATGCCCTGGGGATTATCTTCCCTAGGCCGGATTGAATCGAAAGTTTTACCGACCCTCGATGCGGTAATTGCCACTTTAGGGGCGGTTTGTCATCAAGAAGCCTCATTATTACCCAAACATCCCCCTTTAGAGGCATTTTTCCAGGGAGATCAACTTTTAGCCTCCCATAGCGCCGAAGTTTTCGGTCTGCCTTCCCCCCGGCGTCGGGTGCGAATTATGGTGACAATGCCGACGGAGGCGGCAACCGACCCCGATTTTATCGCTCAATTACTGCGTTGCGGGATGGACTGTATTCGCATTAATTGCGCCCATGATGGACCCAAAGAGTGGCAGGGAATGATCGAAAATCTGCGCGAGGCGGTCAAAAATACCGAAAATTTAGTCAATGGACATACCTGTAAAGTTTATATGGACTTAGCTGGCCCAAAAATCCGTTTAGAACAGATTTTAGCCCCCCAGTCCCAAACCAGACTATATCAAGGGGATTTTCTCCTCTTAACCACCCAAACGCCCCATACTGCCCATCCTCAGTATTTTCAGGCTAATTGTTCCCAACCGGAAATTATTCCCCAAATTCCCGTCGGGGCGAAAGTTTGGATTGATGATGGTCATATTGGGGCTGAAGTTATTGCCATAATGCCAGAAGGTCTTTTACTAAAAATTACCCACGCCAGGGAGAAAGGGGAAAAACTCAAAGCAGATAAAGGCCTAAATTTCCCCGATACCGTCTTAAATATCGATCCTTTGACCGCAAAAGACCGGCAAGATTTAGATTTTATTGCCCAAAATGCCGATATTATCGGTTACTCTTTTGTGCAAAAAGCCAGCGATATCGAGACACTACAGCTAGAGTTACAAAGTCGTTTGGGGGATGCTTGGCGACAAAAAGCAATCGTGGCCAAAATAGAAACACCTTTAGCCGTGAAAAATCTACCCGAATTAATCATCCATGCCGCCGGTAAACAACCTTTTGGGGTGATGATTGCCCGGGGCGATTTGGCCGTAGAAATTGGCTATCAAAGACTAGCAGAAATTCAAGAGGAAATTCTCTGGTTATGCGAAGCGGCCCATATTCCGGTAATTTGGGCTACCCAAGTCCTAGAAAATCTGGTCAAGAAAAGTATTCCCTCCCGGGCCGAGATTACCGATGCCGCTATGGCCGAAAGGGCCGAATGTGTCATGCTGAATAAGGGGGAATATATCCGCGAAGCGGTGACAATTCTCGATGATGTTTTACAAAGAATGCAGACCCACCAAGCTAAAAAAACCCCTCAATTACGCGCTCTCCATTCTTGGGTTTAGGCAGTTTCAGTTATCAGTTATCAGTCAGGAACTGTGGGGTGATGGGAAGTGGGGGAGTGAGTAGTTAATCATACTATATAAAAGCGGATTTGGGAGCTGCGGTTAAGCAAGGCTATTCTTGATTTGATCAAGAATAGTATCGGGATCGCGGATAAGTAGATGAGTTTCTTTAAACTTCTCGAAATCCCAATAGCTAAGACGACTAATTTTCTCCAAAGAATCCCAAGTCGGGGTAAAATCCTTTCGGGTTTCCAACCAGAGTACAGTTTGTCCGTGACCGGGAAAAGTCGCATAACTGAATTGAGGGAAAAAATCATGGATAGCGAAAATGACCTTATAGACATCCCCCATCCAGCTTGGATCCTTAATCTTAAGCCATTTTCTTAATCTGCGAAAGAGCCGTAAATTAGGAAGAGAGGCCAACCAACTAATCGGATAGGTATCATCAATAAGCCAGATGGTGCGGGAATGAGAGTATCGTAAAGAATTACAAAAGTCTCTAAACGTTTGCTCGAAAGTATGTAATCCATCTAAGTATATCAGATCGAATTCACCGTGTTGGGGAGCGAGAGTGGAGAAAAAAGAATCACTCGTTATCTCATAAAAAATTGAGTTCTCATTGGCATATTTTTTATGAACATCGTCCCTAAAACAGGGATCTACAGCTATTTTTTTGGGAACCTTCACCCGAATAAAAGTCCCCCCAGAGCTAACTCCAATTTCCAAATATTTAGAGGCGGAGTTAATATCTGCTAATGCGTTTAGTCTTTCAAATCTACGTTCAAGCATTGTTTTCCTTTTATGATGGTGAAGTTAACGGTATTCCGACGGTTATAGTCGGACAAAACATATGTGTAAATCAACATTATTACTGGCAGAATAATGTCTCCTCTTGATATCGACAGGGTACTTATCCATGACTATAGAGTTTACCAGTATCATGAGGTACGCTCACTTAAACCTTTTGTTCCCCTCCACAAAACCTGAGATTTGGTACCTCATCAGCCGGGAAATTGCTATATAGGAATTCATAGAATGGATGATAGGCCCTATTGAAATTGCCAGGTCATAAGGATAACGACTAGCGACATTATCATACAACAAAAGCTAGAAATGTCAAATCTCGCTTTAACATCTGTCCTCAAAGGGACTTGGTGACATCCAGTGTCAGAAGCAGATTAACGCATATTATTGACCGCACCACTAACCAAACCAGCGCTAACATAGCGACCATAACCATCAAGACGGTTTTGTTGAGCGATTCGGGAGGGATTATTGACGAGATCGGCAACTCCCACACCCATCATCACCACGGAGATAACTGCGATTAAGTAGTTACGGACAAAAGTTGGATTTTGGTGGCTGACTAACATGGTTGTTACCTCTCTTTCCTGTCGATAACCTTAGAATACGAGAGGGTTTGGGGTGATGTCAGTCCCATAATTCCGGGTGACAGAAGTGGAAAAAAGTGGAATCCACAGATAAGCTATGATTTTTTGTCGATTAGAATGGGTAAATAGGGAATCGGGAACAGGAAAAGGGCAATATTCGTCGTCAATCTGGTTAAATAATCAGTAAATTCCCTAAAAACTGACATATTCTCCAGAATATGACCCTAGAAACAGCGATTATGACCATAAAATTTTTCTGGCCTTTAGTTTTAGGATTATCTATTGTTATTATTGACAATGGGCAATATTTGAGAGCAGAAACGGTAACTTTGAGCGCCAGTCAACGGCAACAACTGCGATCGCTAGATGCTAAGATTATTTTACCTAACTATATCCCCCCCGGATTTCGGGCCAGCGAGATTAAAATCCTCGCAGAAGAGAGGAAAGGATACGCAATCCTCTTTGAAAATGCCGAAAATAGCTGTTTTTTGGTGGAAGGAATCGAAAACGCCAGGGGCGATGATGGTTTAGAATTAGAGGGAACCCTGGCGCTCAATTCCCCACTATTTGGAGAAGGATACTGGCTCAATTATGGTACACCCCAAGACTCGGAATTAAGGCAACAATTCCCCGAACCCGATTTGTATTCCGATTGGATGAAAATGGGAGAATATTTTTATCGTCTCAGTGGGGCATTAATTGCCCGGGAGGAGTATGATTATCCTAATTGCCGTCAAGATATTTCCCCATCGGAAGCGGTTAAAATAATCGAATCTTTTGGAGATAACAATTAAATTGAATTTATCTACAGTCATTTCTGATCTACAACAAAGAAGCAAGGAGCGGTTAGCTTGGTCTGATTTTTGCTGGTTAGGATTAGTAATAATTTTGGGACTGGTTATTAGGTTAACACAATTAACAAGCAAACCTCCCTGGACGGATGAATTTGCCACTATGGTTTTTAGTATTGGCAATAATTACCAGATAGTGCCGTTAAATCAGATAATTTCCCTCACCACTTTATTCGCACCTCTCCAGAGCAATGATCGGGCAACTATTGGCGATGTAATTAAATTAGTTATTCAGGAGGACAATCATCCACCTTTATATTTTATTCTCGCCTATCTCTGGAATAAATTATTCTTTGATCGGGGAGAATATGTATCTTTAGAAGGGATGCGATCGCTGGCAGTATTTTGGGGAGTTATTTCGATTCCTTTAATTTATTTTATCAGTAAATTGGTCTTTAAATCAGGCTCGATCGCTTTTATAGCGGCGATTTTAATGGCGGTTTCTCCCTATGGGGTTTTTATCTCCCAAGAAGCACGCCATTATACTTTAGCGGTTGTATTTGTCCTCATATCTTTAGGCTGTTTTCTTAGGGCAAGCGTCCAAATTATCCACCGTCAGAGAATATCCCCTACTTTGGTTTTTTTCTGGTTAATTGTCAACTGTCTCGGGTTATTAGTCCACTATTTTTTTAGTTTAACTATCCTCGCAGAAGCAATAACTTTATTATGGATTTTATTCAATCAAATCAAACAAAAAAACTTTTGGATAACTAATTGGTGGCGTTTAAGTTTAGTTTTTTTAGGTAACTTGAGCTTTATTATTATTTGGTTTATCACTTTTGTACCCAAAGATTATGGCAATCAGATGACCGGTTGGATTCAGAGAGACAATGATAGTTTTTTAGCAGTAATTAGCCCCTTTTTTCAATTGATGGGAACATTAATCACCATGCTTTCTCTGCTCCCCGTTGAATCAGAATCTTTAATAATTATCTTGATTTCTGGCGCAATAATGATCGGTTTTTTTCTCTGGATTATCCCACAATTAAAAACAGCGTGGCTAGACTCCTATAAACCAGAATTAGGCATTCTCTCGGCATTTTTTCTCAGTTCAATTGCTATTTTCTTTGTCATCACCTATCTGCTCTCGGTCGATATTACCCGGGGAGCTAGATATAGTTTTGTTTACTTTCCCTCGGTAATTTTAATTCTGGCAATTTTATTAGACAATTGTTGGCAAAGGAAGCATCAAAAAATCGTAATTATTGTAATTATCATGGCTTTAGTTAGTTCCCTAAGTGTTACTTTTAATTTAGGCTATCGTAAGTATTATCGCCCAGATAAATTAGTTACCACCATCGAAAATAATAGCCGTTATCCGTTAGTAATTGCCACTAGCTATAGGAGTTTGGTGCAGGTGGGAGAAATGATGGGAATTGCTTGGGAATTTAACCAAAGATTTCCCGACAAAAACCCTAAGTTTCTCTTAGTCAACCCAAAACAAAAGCCAAATTTTAATCTGCCATATTCTCCCCCTTTTGAATTATGGCTAATTAATTTCCATTCTTCAATAGATCTATCGGACTGTCAACTCTCAGAGTTATCCTCCAATTATGTAACAGGTTATGAATATCAAAAGTTTCTCTGTGGGCGATCGATGGATTATAATAATAAAGTTAAGTAGGGCTATTAACTATGATTATTTGGGTAAATGAACAGATTGACCCCTGCGGTTTAGTACAAGCTTGTATTGCCTGTCAAGACGAACAAGCGGCAAAAGATTGTCATCAAAGTTGGTTAACCAGTCTTACGGACGAACAAAAACAAGCGGGGTGGGTAGCAGTTTTAAGAACCGTAGAATCTTGGGATGATGTACCTGTAAATGCTCTGAAGTTAAGTTATTAACTATAACTAGGGTTTGCGGCAAAAAGTTTTTCGTGGGAAGTGGGAAGTGGGGACAAGGGAGCGGGTTTTTAAAGCTGGATTAGGAGTTAATCGCACTATTAACAACGTCAATCGATGACAAAAATTTGGCTGGCAGAGCTTTTAGAGCAAAAACAGGCGAAAAAATGCAAGAGGGCGGGTTTTACCCCACCCTTTGGTCTTATTTTAAACGAATTACTAACCGGCGATCGGGTTCCACGCCGCGACTTTCTGTGGTTAAATCGTTTTCTTCCTGAAAAAAGGCATGAATTTGGCGACGTTCTGCCGAAGATAGGGCTTTTAATTCTATTTCCTGCCCTGTTTGCCGCACTTGCGTCGCCGCTTGATTCACCCAGTCGAAAAGTTCTGCCTGTCTTTGTTGACGATAGCCATTGATTTCGACAATATAGAACTGATGTTCTGCCGACTCGACACCAATATTTAGAATCGTATTAGCTAGGGATTGAATCGCATCCAGTCCCTCACCCTTGTTAGCGAGGAGGAGTTCCACTTGTTGGGGACTCAATTGACTGCTATCAATAATTAACCAACAGGAGGAAGGTCCAGTTCCCAATTCCTGCACACCAATCTGGACATCTGCGGGCATGGCCATCAACTTTAGCAGTTTTTCCAGCCATTGTTTAGCTTTCTCGCTATTTTGCTCCCATATACTCATTACGATGTTTTTTCCTTTTTCTTGCTAGAACGTTTTTCAAAGGGGAGAGCATCGCGGGATTTTTCCGTTTTTTCCTGTTCCGCTACCAATTTTTGCAGGTTTTCCGGTAACGGTTCCCGCATCAAAATCACCGTTTGAATAGTTTGGAAGATGTTCGCGGTTAAGATATACATCAATACCCCCGCCGGTAAGGGGAAAAACAGGAACATCATACTAAAAATTATCGGGGTGATTTTATTCACCGTTTGCTGTTGTTGGGCTGCCCCCCCCGAAGGCGCGCCGGCGCCGGATAACTCTTGGTTAACATAGATACTAATACCGAAAGCGATCACCATCGCCAAGATATCCCAGTGAATTTCACCATCCGGACCGGTTGCCCCAATTCTTCCCAGGGCCTCAATAAAGAGAAAACCCGTATTAGCGGCAATCCCCGGCACGATAACTTTAATACTGGCATCTCCGGGGGCTAAAGCGACGATGGAACCGTCTTCATTAACTTGCAGGAGTTCTTGACCTTTAACCACCTCGTAGGTCGGTTTTAGGTTATTTTCGGGTACTTCCGTGGCTAATTGGCTTAAAGACTTGCCCTGGTCGTTTTGCAGGTCGATTTTTACCTGTTCTCCTGGGGCGATTTTATTGCCTTGGGGTAAAAAAGCGGTGATGGGATAGTGGAGAGATTCGTCAATATAGACGTTTTGGGGTTTGGTGGCATAGGGTTGGCGCTGCACGAGGGCGATTTGTTCGGTTGGCAGCACTTGTAAATCGACGGTGTAGTTAATGTCCGAGAAGGGGGAACCCCGCAGAGTGGCAAATAAGGCCAAAAGAATCGGCATTTGCAATAACAGGGGTAAACAACCCGCTAGGGGATTGCCCAACTCCTGCATTAATTTGCCCATTTCCTCCTGTTGTTTTTGGGGGTCATTTTTGTAGCGTTGTTGAATTTCTGTCTGTCTTTCCTTCATTAAGGGTTGAGTGATTCGCATTTTTCTCATGTTGCGAATCTGACCGGCGCTGAGGGGAAAGACGGCAAATCTCACCACCAGCGTTAAAGCAATGATGGCGAAACCGTAACTATGCACAATCCGAAAGAAAAAATCTAGGATTGGCAACATGATATTTGTGGAAATAAATCCGACTCCAAAATCCATGGGTTTAATCTATGCCTTCTCGTTTAATGGGGTTGCACTGTAACAAATCTAATTTATCGAATCTCGGCGATCGATTATTTTGTTTTATTGACTGATGATCGATTCTAGGGGACGACCGGTTTTATCGGCGACTCTTTCGGCAATATAGTCATGAATTTCCCGGAATTTCGGCATCGCGCGCATTTCTAAACGACTTCTATCCTTGAGAGTTACGACAATATCCCCCCAAATACCAATTCCTCTCGGCATTTTTGCCACTTTTGCCACTTCTGAATAGATAATATCCGTGCGATCTCGTCCCATCCAACCCCCGGTGATTGAAATCCGCCGATCGGTTATCTTATATCTTAACCAGATTGCCCGTACCACTGCCCCAACGGTCAAAGGTAAACAAATCACCGTAAATCCTAGCAGGATATTGATGATTAGGTCGCCGATGTGCGGACCCCCTTCATAAAAAGTTTCTTCTTTAATGCCCATGAATTATATTCGCCTTCACTAACAACTGCTTTAATTCTCGCAAAAAATGTTCATAATTGCACTCGATCGCCTCGGGACGGATAATGATTATCCCTCGCCATCCTGCCGCTATTTCTGGCAATAACTGCCGAATTACCGCTCGCATTTGCCGTTTTAGTCGATTACGAACCACCGCTTTTTTACTAACTTTCTTGCTAATCGAGATACCAAAACGACTGGGGAGAGGGTGATCTGGGCAAGAATCCTCTAAACTAATTAAGGTTAAGTGGGAACCGTGATAACGCCTCCCTTTTCCATAGACAGCTTGAAAATCCTGTCGATGTTTTAAGCGATGAACTTGGGGTAGTCCCACGAAAATTAGTCGGTTCCCAGAATAACCTAAACACTTAAACGATAGCGCCCTCTTTTCCGACGAGCTTTAATCACTTTGCGTCCGTTGACGCTACGCATTCTCGCTCTAAATCCGGAAGTGCGCTTCTGTTTGCGCGTGGTTCCTTCTAAAGTACGTTTACTCACTGCCGATGTTCCTCCTTAAGATAGAGTTAGTCTATAGATATAAAGACACAATTTTTAATTATAACAAAATTACTAGGAATTGGGAAGCCCATGGTCAAGCTCCGTTTTGGTCGAGATATCTGTAATTGTCTCCCAGTGGCTGAAAAGCGCGAATGGTTAGTCACTAATGGTATCGGTGGTTTTGCCGCGGGAACTGTGGCCGGATTGCTAACTCGCTGTTATCATGGCCTCTTGATCGCTGCTTTGGCTCCACCGACGCAAAGAACGCTTCTTGTGACTAAAATCGATGAATCGGTACAATATAACCAGAAAATTTATCATCTGGCCAGCAATCGCTGGTTAGGTGCTACGATCGAACCGCAAGGCTATATTAATATCGAAAGTTTTCATCTGGAAGGCACAATTCCCGTCTGGACTTTTACCTGCGGGGATGCCTTACTAGAAAAGCGCATTTGGATGGAACAGGGAGAAAATACCACCTATACTCACTATACCTACCGTCGCGGCAATTCTCCCCTAACTCTCAATCTGACTGCTTTTGTCAATTATCGTGATTTTCACGGCAATACCCAGGGTTTTAACTGGCAAATGGCTATTAGTCCCCTGGAAAAAGGAGTAAGAGTGATTGCATATAACCATGCTGTACCTTTTTATCTATTAATCAGTCAGGGAGAGGTTTTTCCCGCTCATATCTGGTATTATCGCTTTGATTTGGCCGTGGAACGTTATCGTGGTTTAATCGATCGGGAAAATCATCTCCATGGGGCTAGTTTTTCGGCTACTCTTAGAGTGGGAGAATCGGTGACAATTGCCGCTAGTACCCGTCCCGATCCGAATTTAGACGGTCAATCTTCTCTAGAGTCTCGCTATCGCTACGAAAATAGTCTGATTAATCCCCAGCGGCCCGAATGGATTCAACAACTTACCCTCGCTGCCGACCAGTTTATCGTTAGTCGTCCTCTCCGGGATCAACCGGAGGGCAAAACGATAATCGCGGGTTATCCTTGGTTTGGTGATTGGGGTCGCGATACGATGATCTCCCTAAGAGGATTAACTTTGACTACAGGCAGACCTGCGATCGCACGTCAGATTTTACTAACTTTTTCCCGTTATCTAGACCAGGGTTTATTGCCGAATTTACTGCCCGATGGGGGAGAAATGCCCGAATATAACGCTGTCGATGCTATTCTTTGGTATTTTGAAGCCATTCGTTCCTATTTTAACCAAAGCCAAGATTTTGAGTTTCTCAGAACTATTTATCCCGCTTTAAAGGAAGTGATCGCTTGGTTTCGTCGCGGCACTCGCTACAATATTCACCTAGATGACGATGGTTTGATCTATGCCGGCGAAGCGGGAGTACAATTGACTTGGATGGATGCCAAAGTTGATGATCTGGTGATTACTCCCCGCATCGGCAAACCCGTAGAAATTAATGCCCTTTGGTTCAATGCCCTCAAAATAATGGTTCAATTTGCCCATTATTTGGGCATGGATGCCACTGATTACGAAAAAATGAGAAAAATGAACCTAAAAGGGTTCTCTCGCTTCTGGGATGATTCTCTGGGGTATTGTTACGATGTTTTGGATACGGACAAGGGTAATGATGCCAGTTTACGACCGAATCAACTTTTTGCCGTGTCTTTGTCGGTGGAGGAGTTATTAAATTCCGCACAGAAAAGGGCTATTGTCGATATTTGTGCTTTAAAATTGTTGACTTCTCGCGGTTTGCGATCGCTAGATGCCGATCATCCTGATTACCTTGGCGTTTACAGTGGCGATCGCTTAAAAAGAGATAGTACCTACCATCAGGGGACAGTCTGGGGATGGTTATTAGGGGCATTTATCGAGGCCCATCTGAAAGTCTATCGCGATCCCATTCTAGCTGAGAGTTTTTTAACACCGATGATCGACCATCTTCGGGATAGCTGTATCGGTAATTTAAGCGAAATTTTCGATGGTAATGCCCCTTTTACCCCTAGGGGCGCTTTTGCCCAAGCATGGACGGTGGCAGAGGTGTTAAGGGTTTGGCAAGTGATCCGAGAATTCTCGCCATAATCCTTTAAAATAAGCAATTGTTAGGTGTGTTAGACCAGCTAAAAGACCGACCCTAAAAACCTCAGTCAGACCGTTATAGACAAAACTCTCATGGAGAAACCGCAAGTTATTTTTCTCGATGCTGTGGGTACTCTTTTTGGAGTAAAAGGCAGTGTCGGAGCAATTTATAGTCAAATAGCAGCTGATTTTGGGGTAGAGGTGGCGGCCGAGAGTCTAGAACAGTCTTTCTTGGCTATTTTCCCCACTTCTCCCCCCCTAGCTTTTCCTAAGGTTGAACCGGCACAAATTCCCGAGTTAGAGTATCGCTGGTGGCGATCGCTGACTGGGGCAGTTTTTAATAATTTAGGTTATCTGGAACGATTTCCCGATTTTGAGGCTTTTTTTGGCGAACTTTATCATCATTTTGCCACGGCCGAGCCTTGGGTGCTGTACGAGGATGTCATTCCCGCTTTAAGACTCTGGCAGATTCAGGGGATCGAGTTGGGCATTATTTCTAATTTTGATAGTCGTATCTACCAAGTTTTGGCCGAATTAGGCTTAGAATATTTTTTTCGATCGATCACGATTTCTTCCCATGCAGGGGTCGCTAAACCCGATCCAGAAATTTTTCAAATCGCCCTGCAAAAACATGATTGTTCCCCCGCACAAGCTTGGCATATTGGCGATAGTAAAAAAGAGGATTACCAAGGAGCAAAAGCCTTGGGTATGGAAGCATTTTTAATTAAAAGATCAATCGGTTAAGAGAGAAAAAGTCTCTGAGCGGGGATGGGGGATAGGGGATAGCGGGGGAATACGGACCCTACCGGCTAATACCTAACCCTCAAACCAGTTTAATCCCCATCGGGATTTTAGACTGATTCCTGCGATGGGATGGCAGTCGCTTCTGACTGAGCAGCGTTAGGATCTGTCTCTTTGGGGGCGGCCACTTTTACCAAAGCATGACGCAAAACATCTTCTCCGAGAGTGTATCCTCGCACTAACTGCTCGACCACCGTGCCTTCGGGATGTTCATCGGTGTACTCCCGCATCATCGCTTCGTGGTAGGTGGGATCAAAGGGTTGACCTTCTGGACGCATGGGGGAAACACCTAAACGCTTGAGACTCTCTACTAAGATTTTATAGACCCCTTGGTAACTCTTGTGAATACCCATCTCGCCATCATTAGCCGGTTTAATTTGAGTACGGGCGCGCTCAAAATTATCCACCACGCCAAGAATTTCCATCAGGGTTTTGCCCTTGATTTTTGTTTCCAGTTCCTCTTTTTCCTTGGCTGTGCGTTTGCGAAAATTGTCGAACTCGGCTGCTAGAGTGATATAGCGTTTCTTGTAGGCATCAACCTGTTGGGTTTGTTCCTCTAACTGCTGTTTGAGAGTGTCGATTTCCTCTTGTAGAAAATCGATAGTCATTCCCCCTAGAAGGGAAAATTCCTCGCTAGAGGCTGCCTGGTTCGTCACCGTTTTGGCTTCATCGGTGACAGTGGCTTCCGATTCGGTTGTAAGGGATTCGGGGTAATTAGGAAAGGATTCTTGGTTTTCGTCGAAAATTGCTGAGGTATTTGGTTCTGCACTCATAGTATACAATTTTAGTGGGGAATTTGGCAATATATGACCACTTACTGCTAATTTTGGTCTTTAAGTACCAGCTAATAATCAAGGTTTAACCTTTAATGTAACATTTTGTGGACAAGATCCGTAACTAAGCTAAACGGCGCTTAACCTGCATGATCCAACAGCTATAACCCTTTTGGAGTCTATATCGGTGATCCGAAGTAAAAGCCGTTTAGCTTAGATATAAGGGACTTGCGCTTTGATAATGTACCTTTTGGGCGAACGCAGTTCGCCCCTACATTGTGGACAAAATCCGTTACTGTAGGGGCGCAAAGCTTGCGCCCTCCGATCGATTGGGATATTATTCCCACGCAAGTCCCTAAGCGACCCCGATAGATAATCGGTAATCTAGAAAAATTTTTGCTAGAATGCAATTTTCTCAGTAAAACTGGGAACATTTAAGGGTAGTGGAGAGGTTAAGAATCGTCTATGACATTTTCTTCCAAGAAAACCCGTGCCGTTGCCCTACGCAATTACTTTTCGCCCTTTGGTAACAAGTTGGTGCAGTCGGGATATATCGGTGCCGACCAGATGCAACAGGCCCTAGTGGAAACACGGAAATCGGGACGATCGCTAGTAGAAATATTACAACAACTAACCGGGCGCCCTTTGCCCCCGGATTTACAGCGACAGTACAAGAAAAATCAGTTATTTGAATTAAAAATTCTCTACGGAGTCGAATCGCTCGACCCCGAATTAACCGATGTGGATGGACTGGAAATAGCCCGATTGATCGATTCTTTGATTCCGATCGATCTTTGTCGTCGCTATCGTCTCATCCCCCTGCGAAAGATCGAAGGAGAGCCAGCTGCGATTTTGATAGCCATGGTCGATCCCGACAACCTCGAGGCTTCCGACGATATCAATCGTATCCTCCGCCCCAGGGAGTTAGGTTTACAGCGTTTGGTGATTACCAGCGAAGATTATGAAAGATTACTGGAAAGATTCCACTCGGCTCAATCGGAGCTAGAACAGGAAAAAGCCCGACTGCAAAAAGAAAAAGAACTGGAAAAACTCTCGGATCTCACCGATATTGTCGGCAATATTGAAGTGGCCTCCGGGGGTGCTAACGATGAAGCGGCCGATGATCTCGGAGAAGGGGACGCTAATCAAGCCCCCGTCATCAACCTCGTCAATAAAATTCTAGCTAAAGCCCTACAGGAATGGGCCTCCGATATTCACATCGAACCCCAAGAAGAATTCCTGAAAATTCGCTTTCGCAAAGATGGAGTTCTTCATCAAGCTTTTGATCCACTGCCGAAAAAAATTACCCCAGCGGTTACAGCCCGTTTTAAAATCATGGCCGATCTCGATATCGCTGAACGTCGTCTTCCCCAAGATGGTAAAATTCGGCGGATATATCAAGGGCGGAAAGTGGATTTTCGGGTTAATACCCTACCCAGTCGCTACGGGGAAAAAGTCTGTTTACGGATTCTCGACAACTCGGCTACCCAGTTGGGTTTAGATAAACTAATCACCGACCAAAAGACCCTGCAAATCGTCCGAGATATGGCTAGTCGTCCCTTTGGTCTGTTGCTGGTTACAGGTCCCACCGGTTCGGGGAAATCCACCAGTTTATACTCGGTTTTAGCCGAAAGAAATCACCCCGGAGTTAATATTAGTACAGCCGAAGACCCGATCGAATATTCTCTACCAGGCATCACCCAGGTACAGGTAATTCGCGAAAAAGGCATGGATTTCGCCTCGATTCTCCGGGCTTTCATGCGACAAGACCCGGATGTGATTCTGGTGGGAGAAACTAGGGACAAGGAAACGGCCAAAACAGCGATCGAGGCGGCCTTAACTGGTCACTTGGTCTTAACTACCCTACACACCAACGATGCCGCAGGTGCGATCGCTCGTCTCGATGAGATGGGGGTTGAACCGTTTATGATTTCCGGTTCTCTCTTGGGAGTCTTGGCCCAGCGTCTCGTGCGGCGCGTCTGTAGCCAGTGTCGAGTCGCCTATCACCCCAGTCAAGAGGAATTAGCCCGTTTTGGTCTTGCCGCCGCCAATGAACGGGAAGTGACCTTTTATAAGGCTAATACCCTAACCCTAGAGGAAATTCAACAGGCGCGAAAACAGGGTAATCTTTGTCCCAAATGTGGTGGCAGCGGTTATAAAGGTCGCGTCGGGGTCTATGAGGTAATGCAAAATAGTGAACGACTGCAGCAGTTAATTAACCAAGGGGCAACCACTGATCGCATTAAGGAGGCGGCCGTCGATGAGGGCATGGTGACACTCCTAGCCTACAGTTTAAATCTGGTGCGCGAGGGTTACACCACCCTCGAAGAAGTGGAACGGGTGACATTTACCGATTCTGGTCTGGAATCGGAACTAAAAGCCAAACGGAAAAGCGGTTTAATCTGTCGTGGTTGTCGCGCCGAACTACAATCAGAATGGCTCGATTGTCCCTATTGTATGACACCACGATTTAGTGATTAAGACAGTTTTTCAGTTATCAGTTATCAGGGAACTCCGGAACCGGCAAAAGTATTATGAATTTGTCTCCTGAAGACCGGCTCCTGACTCCTATCTCCTTTTCACTTTTTGCCTTATAGATGGGGTTTAACTTATGGAATTAATGATCGAAGATTTAATGGAACAATTGGTCGAGATGGGCGGTTCCGATATGCACATTCAGTCTGGGGCGCCGGTCTATTTTCGCATTAGTGGCAAACTGTCCCCGATTAATGAAGAATCTTTAACCCCGCAAGATTGTCAGAAATTGATTTTTAGTATGCTCAATAATACCCAAAGAAAAGAGTTAGAGCAGAATTGGGAATTAGACTGTTCCTACGGGGTGAAAGGATTAGCAAGATTTAGGGTCAATGTTTATAAAGAAAGGGGGGCTTATGCAGCTTGTTTACGGGCTTTGTCCTCTAAAATTCCTAACTTTGAACAATTAAATTTACCTAGAGTAGTACGGGAGTTATCGGAAAGACCGAGGGGATTAATTCTCGTAACTGGCCAAACAGGTTCAGGTAAAACTACCACTTTAGCGGCAATTTTAGACTTAATTAATCGGACTAGGTCTGAACATATTTTAACTGTAGAAGACCCAATTGAATACGTTTTTCCTAATATAAAAAGTCTGTTTCACCAACGACAAAAAGGAGAAGATACCAAGAGTTTTGCTAACGCTTTAAGAGCATCTTTACGAGAAGATCCTGATATTATCCTTGTGGGAGAAATGCGGGATTTAGAAACAATTAGTTTGGCAATCACGGCGGCAGAAACCGGTCACTTAGTCTTCGGAACCCTACACACTAGCTCGGCAGCGGGAACAGTGGATCGGATTATTGACGTTTTTCCTGCTAACCAACAGGCACAAATTCGCGCCATGTTATCCAATTCTTTACTAGCAGTTTTTAGTCAAAACCTAGTCAAGAAAAAAAATCCTAAACCGGGGGAATTTGGTCGGGCAATGGTACAGGAAATCATGGTGGTAACTCCAGCGATCGCTAACCTAATTCGGGAAGGAAAAGCCCCCCAAGTCTATTCAGCAATTCAAACGGGAATGAAGTTAGGAATGCAAACCATGGAACAGGGATTAGCTAATTTAGTTGTTAGGGGTGTTGTCTCTTTGGAAGAAGCCATTTCTAAAAGCGGTAAACCCGATGAATTACAACGTCTTATCGCCGGGGCCGGCGCTAACGCTAAAGCCCGGATTTAATAACAAATAGTAACCTTTAAGCGTTCGTCAGCCCCTATCAGTTATCAGTGAACAGTAACCAGTAATCAGTGAAAAGAAAGTACCGAAGTTTTCACTTAACACTATCTACCCACTTAAAACTCCAATCTGATAACTGATAACTGATAACTGATAACTGATAACTGATTTGTCCTATGCCTAATTTTGTCGCACAAGTTAAAAACGGATCTGGAAAAGTTTTCCAAGAGAAAGTTGAGGCCATGTCTCCCGAACAGGCCCGGACGATGCTGAAGGCGAAATATGCCGCCGTCGGTAAGGTCAAAAAAGTGGGGGGAGAGATCGATCTTTCCGGTTTAGAGTTGATGTTTGCCAGCATTTCCATCAAAGATAAAGCGGTTTTTTCCCGTCAATTTTCGGTGATGATTAATGCTGGTGTGGCGATTGTGAGATGTTTGGGAGTTTTGGGGGATCAATGCGGTAATCCCAAGATGAAAAAAGCTCTACAAGCGATTAGTGCTGAGGTACAGCAAGGGAGTCCGTTATCGGAAGCGATGGCCAAACATCCCGAATGTTTTGATGAACTTTATGTCAGTATGGTCGAAGCTGGAGAGACGGGGGGGGTACTCGATGAAGTGCTGAACCGTCTCTCGAAACTTTTGGAAGATATGGCCCGCTTGAAAAACCAGATTAAATCGGCGATGACCTATCCGGTAGCGGTGGGAATTTTGGCGATCATTGTGTTTTTCGGGATGACAATTTTTTTAATTCCCGTGTTTGCGAAAATTTTCACCGATTTAAACGTGCCACTACCGGCCTTAACGCAATTTATGCTCTTTTTAAGTGGTGTGATGCGTAGTTGGTTAATTTTAATTCCGATTGTCACCATTGTTGCCACGGTTTTTTTACTGCGTCGCTATTACAAAACCCCGATGGGTCGTCTGCAAATTGACCACTTTTTCCTTAAAATGCCTCTTTTTGGTGATTTGAATGAAAAATCGGCTGTGGCTAGATTTTGCCGGGTTTTTGGGACTCTGACGCGTTCTGGTGTCCCGATTTTAAGTTCCCTCGACATCGTTTGTAATACGGTGGGTAATAAGGTAATTGCCAATGCGATCGCTGGTGCCAAGGCGGAAATTCAGCAGGGGGGAATGATGAGTTTGGCCCTACAAAAAGCCAATGTTTTCCCACCTTTGGCAATTCAAATGATTAGTATTGGCGAGGAAACGGGAGAATTAGATGCCATGATGATGAAAGTGGCGGATTTCTACGAAGATGAGGTGGAACAGGCCGTTAAAGCTTTAACCAGTATCATTGAACCCTTGATGATGGTTGGTATTGCGGGGATGGTGGGAACTATTCTTCTGTCTATGTACCTGCCCATGTTTAAAATCTTCGATGCGTTGGGATAAGTTTATCAGTGATCAGTGATCAGTGACTATTGCCGGTAGCTGGAAATCAGCAAGATTTGAATTTTCATCTCCTTTTACTTGATTAGGTGAATCTGTGTCTTACGAAACTTTATTAGCGGAATATAGCTGTCGTCAGGGGGCGATCGAATTATTGCGACAATATCGCCCCTATTTAGAGTTAATTCCTAGTATGCGTCGTCCTGAAGAGAGTTTAATTACTATTCCCTTGCCCTTGGTCAGAATTCGTCCATCTTCTGCCCTGGAATCTAGAAAGACGGTACAATTAGCTTGTGATTTGGCTATTCTGATGTGTGATCCGGAATGGAAAATTAAATTAGGTTCAGAAATCCTGATTTTTATCCATCGTCCGGGGGAAGATTTTTCTGATTTGTTGAAACGCTGGCGCGAAACACAAATATGTTTAGATAAAGAATATGAATGGTTAATGCCCCCCAGAGAACAACATATGTTCAGTGAAGGTGCAGAAACAATTCATCCTTTATTTGTGGTTTTTGATCAAACGGCCGAGAGAATAAAAAAGGGTTTAAGAGGGGCTTTTTTACCGATGGTTGTTCAAAATTATCGGCCAGCTTTGATTGATGATTGCTTAGAATTAGTCGATCAAGATTAGTTGACTCTCTGGGGTTAGTATAAAGGGAACAGTTGACGATGGTTAAGTTCCTAAAATCAAGCACTGACGATGGCAATTAAGCAGCGAAATTTCCTGTCCAGAAACCCTTTCTAACATCTCGACGAGATGATCGGGCTGTAGTAAAGTGCCATCATTGCGACAACTGCCCACATAGCACAAAACGGCTTCCTTGTCAACAGTTTTTAACTCTAATTCATATAATTGTTCTCGCAGATTAATCGTGACTTTTTTGCCGGATTTGGTGGTTTTTTCCCGTTCCATCACCGTTGCTTGCTTAATCGCCTCGATCCAATTTTGCCATTGTTGGCAGTCAATTCCCTCACTGTTAAAAGTGAGCAAATACGCAGCTTTTTCTAACAAACGGGTGGCAGCAGGAGCATTTAAGGGAATTTCTTCCACCTGATAAACCGGCAAATCTGCGGGTAATTGTGCGGTTAACTGCTGTTTAAACCTCTCTAAATCGATCACTTTTGTCAATTCAAAATCGACAATCTCACCGCTACTGGTTGCTCCCAAGGATAAGGCATTGGCGATCGAAATGCGCGGACCAGGGTGAAATCCACCGGTAAAGGAAATGGGAATAGCAGCGCGACGGACGACGCGATCAAATAAACGCACCAGATCCAAGTGGCTAACTAAGGCCATTTCGCCAATTTTGCCAAACCAAACCCGAATTCTTTGGGCGCGTTCTTGATTGGGTTGAAAATGTCCGGCAAAAGCGGGAATCGGAGGTGCTTCAATGACGATATTATGACCAAAATCGACGCTACAAACGCCACAATGGGAACAACCCTCAAAAGAACAATCGGGGACTGTTGCCGCGTCTAGGGCGCGTTTTAAGTCCTCCTGTAACCATTTTTTATCGATACCAGTATCCAGATGATCCCAGGGCAGAGGACGCTCTAAAATATCTTTGTCTGCATCGGCAAAAATATGCCATTCTCCCTGTTCTACCTGACGATATTTCCAAGTTAAACCGGATTCTTCGATCGCCTGTGACCATGCTTGATAGGCTTTTTCCGTATTATCCCACCAAGCATCCATCCCGGCGCCCAATTGCCAAGCGCGCAGTACCACTTTCCCTAAACTTCTGTCACCGCGACCGATAAAATCTTCCATGGCCGAGATGCGGACATCGGTATAATTGACTTTTACCCCTCTCATGCCTTGGAATTCCTGTCTTAATAACTCCTGTTTGCGGATAAATTCGGCCGTCGAGACGGAATGCCACTGGAAGGGGGTATGGGGTTTAGGCGTAAAATTAGAGATAGTTAGGGTAAAATCGAGGGGTTTCCGCTTCGGTAAACGACATTCCCGACGCAACCAACGCAGGGTTTCCGCGATACCGATGACATCGACATCGGTTTCCCCTGGCAAACCAATCATAAAATAGAGTTTGACCTTATCCCAACCCTGTTCGACAGCAGTTTTTATCCCTCTGAGTAATTCTTCGTTGGTTAACCCTTTGTTAATCACATCGCGCATTCGTTGGGTTCCCGCTTCCGGTGCAAAGGTTAAACCCGATTGACGATTGCCCCCAATTATGTTAGCAATATTTTCATCAAAGCGATCAACTCTTTGACTGGGTAACGATAGAGATATATTCTCATTCTGGAGACGGTTTTTAATCTCCATACCCACGGCAGGTAAAGCTAGATAATCGGAGCAACTGAGAGATAATAAGGAAAATTCGTTATATCCCGTCGCTCGCATTCCTTTTTCAATCGATTCGATTACTGCTTCCGGTTGCACATCCCGCGCAGGACGGGTTAACATCCCCGGTTGACAGAAACGACATCCCCTAGTGCAACCGCGACGAATTTCCACCACCAGGCGATCGTGAACCGTTTCCACGAAGGGAACTAAACCGATAGAATAGGCTGGGATAGGAGTCGCTACCCGGCGTAAAATTCTTGGCGGTACATCGTCACGATTGGGGATAACTGCACCGATTGGGGTGACATCGTAGAAACGCGGCACATATACCCCCGGAATTTGGGCTAAATCTAGTAATAGTTCTTCTTTGCTTAGATTAGCTAGTTTACCTTCTTCTAAAATTAAACCGATTTCTGGCAATAATTCTTCGCCATCACCAAGGGCGATAAAATCAAAAAAGTCGGCATAGGGTTCGGGGTTAGAGGTGGCAGTTTGTCCCCCGGCAAAAATTAGCGGATAGTTACCCGAGTCTCTTGCTCTCCAAGTCAAGGGAATTGCCGCTAGGTCGAGCATTTCTAAAATATTGGTGGCTCCTAGCTCATAACTGAGACTAAAACCCAGAATATCAAAATCTGTGAGGCAACGACGGGATTCTAGGGCAAATAAGGGGGTTTTTGTCTGTTTGAGTTTTTGGGCTAAATCCGGTGCGGGTAAATAAGTGCGATCGCAGAGTTGGCGGGGTTGAGCATTGAGGATATTGTAGAGGATAATATGGCCGAGGTTAGATGCCCCCACTTCGTACACTTCCGGATAGGTTAACACCCAACGAACCACAGCACTTGCCCATTCTTTATGTTTAGCGCCTAACTCGTTGCCCAAATAACGCGCTGGTCGAAAAATGTCGGGGGTAAGCAGTTGGTCTAAAGCAATAGTCACGGCAATCTACCTCAGATATCGTCAGCAATGGGTGCTTTTCTACTATAGCAGCCAGAATCGAGTCAGTATTCAGGAGTCGGGAGACAGGAGACTCCGAGACAGGAGACAGGAGACAGGAGACAGGAGACAGGAGATAGGAGACAGCTTTATTCTCCCCACACCCCACACCCCACTTCCCCACTTCCCCACTTCCCCACACCCCACTTCCCCATCTCCCTAAAATTCCCGAGATTATAAGATAATTAAGCGACGATGAAAGAACCGTTAATTGAATTGAGAGGAGTATCGAAAAGATTCGGGGATAATGTTATTCTCGACGGTTTAGATTTAACCATTTATCGAGGGGAGGCCCTGGTAATTATCGGGCCGTCGGGAACGGGAAAATCAACGGTTTTACGGTTAATTGCGGGATTAACGGGGATAAATGCTGGAGAAATTCGTATTAAAGGTCAATTGCGTCAGGGATTGCTAGAAGATGGTCGAGAAGCGATGCGAACTTCCTTAGTTTTTCAACAAACGGCCCTGTTTGATTCTCTCACCGTCGGGGAAAATGTCGGTTTTTATCTTTATGAACAAACTAATTTAAAAAAAGCCATAATTAGGGAATTAGTGGAAAAAAGCCTGGAAATGGTCGGTTTACAGGGAATTAGTGACCTTTATCCTTCGGAACTATCGGGGGGAATGCGTAAACGGGTGGCTTTTGCCCGCGCTATTATCACTAATCCCGATAATCCGGCTGATAATCCTGAATTACTGCTGTATGATGAACCTACCGCCGGATTAGACCCGATAGCTTCCACAATTATCGAGGATCTAGTGCGGACTCTCCATGAAAAATCAGGGTCTGCGAACACTTATGTGATGGTTTCTCACCAACAAAGTACCATCCGACGCACCGCCGATCGAGTAGTATTTCTCTATCAGGGAAAAGTGCAATGGCAGGGATTAGTGGCAGATATCGATCGTACCGATCATCCCATGATCCGGCAATTTTTTAGCGCCAGCATTGAAGGCCCGATTAGGACAATCGTTTAAGCTAGATTAAGCTAAATTAAGAACTATCGAGAATGAGAGAAAAATCATGCAGAGTTCGCGAGCTTTACGGGAAGGAAGACTAGGTTTGTTTGCTCTAGGCGGATTATTGGTCTTTGGGGCGCTCGCTATCTGGGTTCGCGGGGGGGGATTTGGTCAAAGAACCTATCAATTAATCTTCGAGTTTGCCGACGTGGAAGGGTTACAAGTCGGGGCGCCGGTGCGTTTTCGCGGGGTGAGAGTGGGAAGAATTACGAGTTTTATCCCGGGAAGCAATCAAGTGGAAGTTATTGCCGAAATCGCTTCTGCTACTTTAGTTATGCCTAGGAAGGTAACTGTTACTACCAATCTTTCCGGATTAATTGGGGAGGCAGCCATCGATATCACTCCCTTAGTTTCTTTAAGTGCTGAGGCCAAAAATCTCGACCCTCTGGCTCCCGACTGTGATCAACAGTTAATTCTCTGTAATAATACTCGTTTACAGGGGACAACAGGAACACAATTAATGTCTAGTGTTGGTCGTTTAGTGGATACTTTTACCAGTCCTGAATTTGTGGGTAATCTCAATGATGTCACCAAAAATACCGCTATAGCAGCTCAAAAAATCGCCCGTTTATCCGATGATACCTCCCAGACTATCCGTAATGCCCAAAGAGAAATCTCTCGTCTATCTTTGGAATTAGCTACCACCAGTCGCTCGGTCACTAATACGGCTAATAATGCCTCCCGTTTTGTCAATACTTTAGATAATACCGTTCAGGAAAATCGCAGTCAAATCAGCAGGACTTTTCAACAATCTTCCCAATTGGTCGCTAATCTCAATGCTGTTCTCAGCGAAAATCGCGGACAAATTGTTGATACTCTCGGTAATATTAATAAAGCTAGTTTAGGTATTGGTAGTCTCGCTAATAATCTCAATAATACCGCCCTGAGGTTGAATGCAGGTTTAGATGAAATTGATACTAAACAAGTCATGCAAAATATCGAGACTATTTTGAATAATGCGGTGGAAACATCGAATAATTTACGAGAAATTACTAAAACTATTAACGATCCTGCTACAATTGTCGTACTGCAAAAAACTCTCGAATCCGCTAGGGTGACTTTTGAAAATACTCAAAAAATCACCTCCGATATCGATGATTTAATTGGTGATCCCCAATTCCGCGAGAATTTAAGACGTTTAATCGATGGCTTAAGTAATCTGCTTTCTTCCGGGGAACAATTAGAATATAATTTGCGTATCGCTCAAACTTTAGATACCATGACTCAAGAGTTAGCTAAACAAAAAGTTTTGACCATCTCTCGACCTTTAAATCCTAAGCAAATGCAACTCTATCCCCAATTTATCGTTCAACAACCACAAACGAGTGAAAAATGACAAAACAGCACAATTCAAGCGATTTTCAGTGAACAGTAATCAGTGAACTGAAAACTCACATCTGATAACTGATAACTGATAACTGATAACTGATAATAATATGTTGAAATCAATTTGTATTACTCTTGGAACTCGTCCCGAAGCGATTAAATTAGCTCCCGTTATTCGTGCTTTTCAAGAATCGGAACAGTTTCAAACCCATGTTATTCTGACGGGACAGCATAAAGAAATGGTAGCGCAGGTGATGGAATTATTTGCTTTAAAAGCAGATGAAAATCTGGATATTATGCAAACTCGTCAAACTTTAACTGATATTACTTGCCGCAGTTTACGGGGTTTAGAAACAGTTTTTGAGCGCATAAAACCAGATTTAATTATTGTGCAAGGTGATACTACTACTGCTTTTGCTGCTGCTTTAGCGGCTTTTTATCAACAAATTCCTATCGCCCATGTGGAAGCAGGATTAAGAACTAATGATATCTATAATCCCTATCCCGAAGAAGCTAATCGTCGCCTAATTTCTCAACTGACTAACCTACATTTTGCTCCCACTACTTTAGCCGTGGAAAATTTACAAAAATCCGGGGTGACAGGAAATATTCACCACACCGGTAATACAGTTATTGATGCTTTATTAACCGTAGCCAAAACCGCCCCAGAATGTCAAATTGCGGGCTTAAATTGGTCAGATTATCGGGTTTTATTAGCTACGGTTCACCGCCGGGAAAATTGGGGCGAACCCTTACAGGATATTATCAAAGGATTCACTTTGTTATTAGAAAAATATGCCGATACAGCCCTATTATTACCCCTCCATCGCAATCCCACCGTCCGAGAACCAATAAAGTCCGCTTTGGGCAATCATCCCAGGGTATTTTTAACTGAACCTCTCGATTATGCCGAGTTAGTGGGGGCGATTCAACGCTGTTATTTATTATTAACTGATTCCGGCGGCATTCAAGAAGAAGCCCCTAGTTTAGGAAAACCAGTTTTAGTATTGCGAGAAACCACGGAAAGACCGGAAGCAGTACAAGCGGGAACAGCGAAATTAATTGGTACTAATCCAGAGCAAATTTTAGCACAAGCGGGAGAATTATTAGGGGATAAAATCGCCTATGATCGTATGGCTAATGCAATTAATCCTTTTGGAGATGGACAAGCATCCCAAAGAATCCTCCAAATCGTCCAAGATTTTTTGGCTTAATCTATGACTACTTGGTTGGGTATCGACCCCGGATTAGCGATTGTCGGTTGGGCTATTCTCCGGGATAATAGTGAGTTAATGCCGATTTTAGTCGATTACGGCACGATCGAAACTTCTAAAAATCTTTCTACTGCCCAGCGTTTGATCGAAATTGAACGGGATTTAAAGGAGTTAATCGCAGAATATAAACCGGGGGAAATTGCCGTAGAAATGCCCTTTTTTAACCGGCAAATCAAGGCAGCCGGTGGAGTCCTGCAAGCATTGGGAATTATCAATCTGGTTAGCTGTCGCGATGGGGGAATTGAACCGATTTTCCTCCATCAAGCTAGTTGGAAATGTCATCTCGGCCATGGTAAAGCCACTAAAGCTGAGGTGGCTGAACAAATTAAGTATTTATTCGGATTGACAAAAATGCCCATTAATGATGCTGTAGATGCTATAGCGATCGCATACGCTGCTTTCAGTGGCGTTCGCAATCAAATCTCTTGAAGCAATTTGACGAAATTGGTCAAAAAATTTAGCTGACAACTAAAAGCCATCTTTAAGCTTGGACAGTCTTAGTTCGATGGGACGGTTGAAGATAATAAGGCCTTCAAATATCTTTGATTAGCGTTGGGTTTCCTTCCTCAACCCAACCTACCATATCAGCGATCGTACCAAAGGGTTTAAGTGTGGAATTGTGATAATTGTCATCGTCAATGCTAATAAAAATATGGTATAGTTCTTAAACGATTATAAGTTTAAAATAATGAAAATAAATGAAAATAAAAGTTTCCCAAAAAAAGGGATCATCAAACGAAGTTAACCCTCAGTTAAAGCATATTGCCTATTCGATGGACGCACTGATTCCAGGCTTTTATATTTGGTTGGGTTCTTTTTGTTGGCGATTGGGGGGTAGTGATGCAGAAGAAAGTTATCCAGGAACAATACATAGTTTTGCGGGTATCAGCTTAGTTTTACCCGGTTATCAAATTTTTACAACCTATAAAGGGAGTTATGACCCTCGATAAGCATCAAATTGATGGTCTTTCTCCCATTTCATCTAAAACAATGCCAGCAGAAGTTTTTGAACAATTGATGTTCAATGCTGGTTATGCCGTTGTTGGGTCTGCTCCAGCCAAGGGAAATAGAATTAAAGTCTGGTGGAATCATTCTAGTTTTCGTCGTGTTGAAGCAATTTATGGTGACGATAGAAGTCTGGTTATTACGGCTTATCATCCATGAATCATGAGCTTTCTGTTACGAAAATATATTTATTGTTTACCCACAACGGGCCCAACCTACAAGATCAGCGATCGCACTGTAGGTTAAGGGGTTATTATCGGCATCGGTGGCGGTAATTGTGCCTACAGGAGTATTGATGGTGCAAGTTAATGTTGTCTGGCTCAGTGTCTGAACTATAATGGGGAATGACTAGAGTTTTCTCCCTCAAAAAGTATATGGCAAGAAGAACTAATCATCTCATGACTGGTCACTTAAAGACAAAAATGACGATTATAGGTGTTTTTGTCGCTATTTTCTGGATTGTAGAAATTTTAGACCAATTTGTTTTTGATCATCAATTAAATCAATATGGCATTATTCCTCGTTCTTGGCCTTTTGGGTTAAGAGGGATTTTATTCGCCCCGTTTTTACATGGTGGTTTCAAAGATCTTATTGTCGGTACTATAGGGTTTGTTATTTGTAGCTGGTTGGTGATGCGATTAAAAATACGTGATTTTTGGATTGTTACTATCATCACTATGATTGTTGGAGGATTGGGGATTTGGATCTTCGCCCCGACTAACACTCCTCAGATTGGGTTGAGTAGCCTGATTTTTGGCTATCTAGGATTTTTAGCGTTAGGAGGTCAGAGTAATTTTGATCCAAATTATGATAAGGATGGCTTTCTGGTCAATTTTTTATATGTTTACCTTTCAATTTTTTTAGTTTTTGTTTTTATATATGGGCAACAAATTTCTCACTTGCTATCTGGATTTTTAACTGGCACTTTAGCGGCTGAGTTCATTGCTCAAGAAAAAGGAAGAGCCATGAGAAGTGTGTTTTTTCGTCTATTTTTCTTTATTTTTATCACTTTTTGGTTTGTAAATTGGCTATTGACTGGTGATAATTTCATCAATTTCATATTGGGAGTCATTGGTTTTATCGCTTGTGCAATAGCTGGAGGATCTTCAAGCACATCAGGGGAGCAGAAAGATACAATTCCTCAAGCGGGTCACGCAGAGGCGCGTCATCGTGATCGTGTAGAAGCAGAAGAACGATATCGCCAGTGGAAAGAACAAGAACAGCGCGATTGGGAAGAACAACAACGGCAAAATAATGAAGATCGTTGATGGTGATAAATTATATTATGCTTAAGTCAAACAGATTCAAGGTAAAGGAAGATAATCAATTCGGTCTTGATACTCATTATCAAATGAAGCTTCAGCCGCCAGAATTAACTCATCTATATTTTCCCCAATACTCAAATTAGGATTCAGAATAAAAATACCTGGAATATGACGATGATTTTGTAGATGATCTGCTAAATGTACGGGCATAGAAGTCCGATTATTTGTTACCAGAATAAAATTATTTTCTTCACACCGGCAGAGAATTTCAGGGTCTAATGTTCCTTTATCTGGTGTAACAGGTTCTCCAATAACTCTAATAACTAAATCAGGCTTGAGTCTTCTTAGTTGAGTCGTATAGAGAGGATCAACATTTTCATCTAAGAGATATTTCAGACTCATTTGCTTGTTTGATTGCTTTTCTTTGTTCCCTTAATTTTCTCAATTTTTCTGCAACAGGAGGAGGATTTTGTTTTTGTATTTCTCTCATTCTTTCTCCATGTTCAATCCATTCGGTTAAATAATTGGTTATTTTTTCTTGCTCATGCAAATAGTACAGAATTGTTGCATAAACTTGTTCTAAGCTCAAAGATGAGTAAGTTTTAGCAATTTCTTCAGGTGTTTTGGCATGATAAATATAGTCATAGAGAATGGTTTCAATACCAATTCGCGTTCCTTTTAAGCGAATGTCATTAGGGGTTAGAAAGTTAAAATAGTCTTCGAGTTGCATCATAAAATTTACCGAAGCTGTACTGAATCTAAAGGATAGTGTTAGTTATTTACACCATGCTGTACTTGTGCTTCCATCTAGCCCTGTGTAAGTTGTCCAAGTATGACATCTTACACCATTAAAATTAGCACCTGTAACATCGGCACCTGTAAAATTAGCCTGGCCTATATCAGCATTTATCAAACTTGCTACCTTTAAATTGGCATCCATTAATTTTGTCTCGCCCATATAAGAACTGTTAAGTCTTGCGCTAGATAGATTTGCCCCTATCAACTTGGCACCACCCAAGTTAGATCCCGTCAAAATTGCATTACTTAGATTGGCTTTTGTCAAATCAGAACCGCTTAGATTAACACCACTCAAATCCGCACCTTGTAAATTGGCTTGTCTTAGATTTAATCCCCTCAAATCCGCACCACTCAAATCACATCCTGGGCATTGTTTGGTTTACTTAAGTTTCTTAACATGATCAGGATTTTCTGCACGGCTAGGATTAGCTAAACTAACACAAGATAGGATAAAAATTGAAAAAAGAGTAGTTAATTTCATAACTGTTCTACCTCAATCAACTTGAAAACGGGATAACCAACGGACTATCGTAACACAGAATTTTCCTAAAATATTCAAGATAATAGCAAAATTTTATGATTCCCTGCTACCACCCAAATCTCATTCCCTGCTTGAGCCGCTGCACTAGAGCGCGACAGCATGACTTGAAAGAAGCTGACCGACGGGGTGACGGCTACCCACAACCAAGCTCTCTTGGACTGAGGATTTTGTCCATCGGCATTTCCTTGTGCAAAACCCGTCTCGTCGGCCCCCACTATCGGCGCGGCTTGGATGTAGGCTTCGGCTTCCGCCACAGAGGGCTGATAGTGCCTCACTTCCTTCCTTTCTCAGACGATTGACTGTCCCCAGAGACATCTTCACCCCAAATAAGTCGGACATCGTACAAACCACCATCCGATGGGAATGACGGTACATTCCACTCAAGACTGAGACGATGGATACCGCTCTCTCGGAGTAGCCGCTCTCTTCTACGTCTTTGGGGAGGAGGGATCGGGTTTTTTCGCCGCAGTAACGCACCAAATCCCCAAAATGGCTACTAGATATTATAAGGCGATCGCCGCTTCGATTGACACAAGCAAAAACTTCAACAGATATAATGGGGCTTGACAGGTGGTATCAGTTATCAAAGCACGGCTCAAGGGATTGAAGGAGGAACTCTCATGAGTGAAGAACAATTTGAACTGGTACAAGGTAGCGGTAATGTGTACCGCGATTTTGGCGATGTAGATGCGGACGTGCGACAAGCGAAAGCACTGCTTGCTGCTGAAATTATCAAGGTTCTGGAGAAGGAAGACTTATCGAAAATTTGGGTTAAAACCCCGTCGTTTTACGACGGCTTTTCCTGATCTTTGATATAAGACTTAAGAACTTCCAGTGGCGCACCTCCTACAGAAGAGACGAAATAACTGGGCGACCAAAGAGCGTCTTTCCCGTA
>NZ_JADBSZ010000177.1:0-9603 GCF_020246425.1 Microcystis sp. M079S1 | reverse complement strand
TTAGGGACTTGCGTGGGAATAATATCCCAATCGATCGGAGGGCGCAAGCTTTGCGCCCCTACAGTAACGGATTTTGTCCACAATGTAGGGGCGAACTGCGTTCGCCCAAAAGGTACATTATCAAAGCGCAAGTCCCTTATCAGTTATCAGATGCGAGTTACAGCGTTTCTCAGATAGATGAGGTTCGTTCTTGCGGCTAAAATACTTGATTAGCAAGGGTTAATCTGTGCTTCACCTTGACGAGAAAGGCTGTATCGGTTCACTGATTACTGATTACTGTTCACTGATAACTGAAAAGTTTCCCCATCTCCCCACTTCATAATTCATAATTCCTTCTCCCTGCTCATAGACAGTCTTAACGAGTAATTTAGATAGTCAACAGCTTATCTTCTGACCTAGCACTTTTTTTTAAAAAGTATCATTAATTTTTATCTCAATTCTGAATATTAATTAATCCCAGGGTCGGTTGCTGGCAAACTCAGCAGCGTATTAAGAAAAAATAACGAATTGCTAGAAAGCCCAGAATCTGGATAATGATCGAGGTGGAGACAGAAAAATTGCTCTACTTAAGCCTGTCTGCCGTAAGCGTCCAATAGTAGATAGGGAGTCAAAAGCGACGCTCAAGAAAATCCTTCGGTTGTCAGGGAAACGAGAGGATATTTAGTGCGAAATTGAGCCGTAAAAAAACTTAAAATCCCGACAAATATCGTAAAAACTAAGGGGAACACATGACCACAAAAACCTATGCAACCATAGATGGTAACGAAGCTGTTGCGCGCGTTGCCTATCGTCTCAGTGAAGTAATCGCTATTTATCCTATCACTCCCTCCTCGCCTATGGGTGAATGGTCCGATAGTTGGGCGGCCGAACGGAGAGCTAATCTCTGGGGAACCATCCCTTCCGTAATCGAAATGCAGAGCGAAGGTGGGGCAGCGGGAACCCTGCACGGAGCGCTACAAACAGGCTCTTTAACTACCACTTTCACTTCCTCCCAGGGATTATTATTAATGCTCCCCAACTTCTACAAAATTGCGGGGGAATTAACCTCTTCAGTGGTCCATGTGGCGGCCCGTGCTTTAGCAGCCCAAGGATTGTCAATTTTTGGGGATCATAGTGATGTTATGTCTGCCAGAAGTACGGGGTGGGCGATGTTAGCAGCTAATTCCGTTCAAGAAGCTCAAGATCTGGCGGCTATTGCCACGGCTACCACCCTAGAAACGCGGCTTCCTTTTCTGCACTTTTTTGATGGTTTTCGTACCAGTCATGAGGTGCAAAAAGTCGAATTAATTAGCGATGAAATTCTCAAAGAACTGATCGATGAAGACCTAATTATTGCCCATCGTCAAAGAGCTTTAACTCCCGATCGACCGGTGTTACGAGGCACAGCACAAAATCCCGATGTTTATTTCCAGGCAAGGGAAAGCGTCAATCCTTTCTATCATGCTTGTCCCGATATCACTCAAAAAATTATGGATCGTTTTGCCCAATTAACAGGACGGCAATACCATCTCTATGAATACCACGGTGCGCCCGATGCCGAAAGAGTGATTATGTTAATGGGATCGGGAGGGGAAACCGTCCATGAAACCGTCGATTATCTCAATCAAAATGGGGCTAAAGTTGGGGTTTTAAAAGTTCGTCTCTATCGTCCCTTTGCCGCCGAAAAATTACTGGCAGCTTTGCCCACCACAGTGAAAAAAATAGCCGTTTTAGATCGCTGTAAAGAACCCGGTGCCGGGGGCGATCCGCTATATTTAGACGTGGTAAATGCCTTTATGGAAGAGTACGAAGGTAAGCTGCCGAAAATTGTCGGAGGACGCTACGGTTTATCTTCCAAAGAATTTACTCCAGCCATGGTTGCTGGTATATTTGATAACTTAAGTCTCGACAAACCGAAAAATCACTTCACTATTGGTATCGTTGATGATCTTACCTTTTCCAGTCTGGAATATGACCGCAGTTTTTCCACCGAACCAGACAAAGTAGTGCGGGCAGTTTTCTACGGTTTAGGTTCCGATGGTACGGTGGGAGCTAACAAAAATTCAATTAAAATTATCGGTGAAGATACTGATAATTATGCCCAGGGTTATTTCGTCTATGATTCCAAAAAATCTGGCTCCGTCACCGTTTCTCACCTACGCTTTGGTCCGGAGCCGATTCGCTCTACCTATTTAATCACCGATGCTAACTTTATCGCCTGTCATCAGTGGGAATTTGTCGAACAATTTGATCTGCTAGAAACCGCTAAATCGAACTCAATTTTTCTCCTCAATAGTCCCTATCCACCAGAGGAGGTATTTAGTCACCTACCCCGCCATCTCCAGCAAACTATCATCGACAAAAATCTGCAAGTTTATACGATTAATGCCACTCAAGTAGCCAAAGAAGCGGGGATGGGCAGTCGGATTAATACCGTGATGCAGGTGTGTTTCTTTGCCCTAGCGGGGGTTTTGTCGCGGGAAGACGCGATCGCACAAATTAAAAAAGCTATCCGCAAGACCTACGGCAAGAAAGGGGAAGAAATCGTGCAGATGAACATCAAAGCTGTGGATTCTGCCCTAGAACACCTCTATCAAGTGCCAATTCCCGCCACTGTTACCCCGGAAGCCTTGGAATTAAGACCTCCAATCCCCGACACCGCACCCGCTTTCGTCCGAGAAGTCCTCGGCAAAATTATCGCCCGTCACGGGGATGAATTGCCCGTTAGCGCCCTTCCCAACGATGGGACCTATCCCACCGCCACTAGCCAATGGGAAAAACGCAATATTGCCCAAGAAATCCCCGTTTGGGATGCAGATGTCTGTGTTCAGTGCGGTAAATGCGTTCTCGTTTGTCCCCACGCCGTTATTCGCTCGAAAGTCTATGATGAGGCCGAATTAGCCACGGCCCCGGAAACCTTTAAAGTCGCTAATGCCAAGGATCACGACTGGAAAGGGCTAAAATTCACCATCCAAGTGGCCGCCGAAGATTGTACCGGTTGCGGTCTCTGTGTTGATGTTTGCCCCGCTAAAAACAAATCGCAACCGCGTCTAAGAGCGATTAATATGGCTCCCCAATTGCCCCTACGGGAACAGGAGCGAGTTAACTGGGATTTCTTCCTTAATTTGCCTAATCCAGACCGATTAAGCCTAAATCTCAACAAAATTAACCACCAGCAAATGCAGGAACCTCTCTTTGAGTTTTCCGGCGCTTGTGCCGGTTGTGGTGAGACTCCCTACGTTAAATTAGTCAGTCAGCTATTTGGCGATCGCATGATAGTGGCTAATGCCACCGGTTGTTCATCTATCTACGGAGGTAATTTACCGACAACACCCTGGGCAGTTAACGCCGAAGGTCGCGGGCCGGCCTGGTCGAATTCCCTCTTTGAAGATAATGCCGAATTTGGCTTAGGATTCCGAGTTTCCATCGATAAACAGGCAGAATTTGCCGCAGAACTGTTAGGAACCCTTGCTAGTGAAATCGGAGAAAGTCTAGCGGCAGATATTCTCAATTGTCACCAAGTCGATGAAGCGGAAATTTACGAACAACGGCAACGGGTAGAGGCCCTAAAATCCCGTTTAGGGCAATTAACCCCGACCACGCAGGTGAAAATGTTGTTATCCGTGGCCGATTATCTGGTCAAGAAAAGCGTCTGGATTGTCGGGGGTGACGGTTGGGCCTACGACATCGGTTATGGTGGCTTAGATCACGTTTTAGCCAGTGGTCGCAATGTGAATATTTTGGTCATGGATACGGAAGTTTACTCGAATACGGGCGGCCAGGCCTCGAAAGCTACTCCTCGGGCCGCCGTAGCTAAATTTGCTTCTGGTGGCAAACCAGGACCGAAAAAAGACCTCGGTTTAATGGCCATGACCTACGGTAATGTCTATGTGGCCAGCGTGGCTATGGGGGCAAGAAACGAGCAAACTATCAAAGCTTTCCTAGAAGCGGAAGCTTACAACGGGCCATCGTTAATTATCGCCTATTCTCACTGTATTGCTCACGGGATCAACATGACCACCGCCATGAACCATCAAAAAGAAGTGGTGGAAAGCGGTCGCTGGTTAATGTACCGTTATCATCCCGATTTAGCTAAAGAAGGCAAAAATCCCCTGCAATTGGACAGCCGTGCGCCTAAGCTTACCGTAGCGCAAACTCTCTACTCGGAGAATCGCTTTAAGATGTTGGCCACCAGT
Source organism: Microcystis sp. M079S1 (assembly GCF_020246425.1). Classification (NCBI taxonomy): domain Bacteria; kingdom Bacillati; phylum Cyanobacteriota; class Cyanophyceae; order Chroococcales; family Microcystaceae; genus Microcystis; species Microcystis sp. M079S1. The sequence goes on along the minus strand of NZ_JADBSZ010000177.1, from coordinate 5,428 downwards.
AAGCCGGAGGAAGCTAAACGTCTGCTCAAAGAAGCACAAGCAGATGTGGATACGCGCTGGCAAATGTATCAGTATTTAGCAGCAAAAGGTACAGGGAGCAACGAATAGTTATGAATCTACACACTACCTACATGGGTTTACAATTGCGATCGCCGCTAGTCATCGGTGCGGCCGCACCCTTGAGCGAGGATATCGACAATATCAAGAAAATGGAAGACTTCGGAGCCGCTGCCGTGGTTTTACACTCCTTTTTCGAGGAGCAGATTAAACAGGAAAGACTGGCTCTACACCATCATTTTACCCACGGAGCCGAGAGTTTTGCGGAAGCTTTGACTTATTTTCCCGAACCGGAGGTTTTTCACGTTGGTTCCGACGAATATCTCAACCATATTCGCAAAGCCAAAGAAATGGTCGATATTCCCATTATTGCCAGTCTCAACGGTGAGACCTCTGGGGGATGGTTAGAGTATGCCATTCAAATTCAACAAGCGGGCGCTGATGCTTTGGAGTTGAATGTTTATTATGTTCCCAACGACCTGGAATTAACCGGAAATCACGTCGAACAAAACTATATTGATATCCTCAAAATTGTCAAATCGGAGGTATCAATTCCCGTATCGATGAAGTTAAGTCCCTACTTTAGCAATACGGCCAATATGGCTAAACAATTAGCGGAAGCGGGGGCCGATGGGTTGGTATTATTTAACCGTTTCTATCAGCCGGATATCGACTTAGAAACCTTGGATGTTCACCCCAATATTATCCTCAGTAATCCCCAAGCAATGCGTTTACCCCTGCGCTGGATTGCCATGCTTTACGGTCGTGTACCGACGGATTTTGCCGCTACCAGTGGCATTCATAACGCCATCGACGTGATCAAAATGATGATGGTGGGGGCAAAAGTGACCATGTTAGTTAGTGTTTTATTACGCCACGGTTTGGAGGAAATTACCAAGATCGAACAGGGTTTATTGCATTGGTTGGAAGAAAATGAGTACGAATCGATCGAGCAGTTAATTGGCAGTATGAGTCAAATGAATTGTCCAGATCCGACCGCTTTTGAACGGGTACAGTATATGAAAGCTCTGCAAAGTTACGAACCTGTTTGGAAACGTTTTCAAACCACCAGTAAATAAAAGTGGGAAGTGGGGAGCTTTTTTCAGTGTTGCCAAAGGCACGGCGTAGCCGTCCAGTAATCAGTAAACAGTAATCAGTGAACTGAAAACTTAAGTAGGTAGGCGTTAAAAATTATCAGCCACCCCCCTTATCAAGGGGGATCCCCCCGCCTATCGGCACCCCCCTTATCAAGGGGGACTAAGGGGGGATCGGCACCCCCCTTATCAAGGGGGATTAAGGGGGGATCGGCACCCCCCTTATCAAGGGGGATCCCCCCGCCTATCGGCACCCCCCTTATCAAGGGGGATCCCCCCGCCTATCGGCACCCCCCTTATCAAGGGGGGCAGGGGGGATCGAACCTAAAATCGATTTTTAATTTAATTATAACCAGCTACTTAACTGAAAACTGAAAACTTACATCTGATCACTGATCACTGATAACTGATAACTGACAAAAAAATCCAGGAGGATATAACCATGAACGAGAATCAAAAGAAAAAAATCGGCATTCTGACCAGTGGTGGCGATTGCCCGGGGTTAAACGCGGTAATTCGTGCCGTGGTGAAATCATCAAAACTCAAGGGTTGGGATGTGTACGGCATTCCCTACGGGACCGACGGTTTTATGCAGATTGCCGAGGGAAAATATCACCCCGAAGATTTAATCCTGACTCAGCATGGCTATAACCTACCCGGGGTCTTGAAAGGATTAGACGTTTTGCAGTTTCTTAGTGGTAGTGTTTTGGGTTCTTTGAGCAAAGGACATCCCGAAAACCCAGAAATTGCCACGAAAATCCTGCAAGGATACGAAATGCTGGGATTAGATGCCCTGATCGTCGTTGGGGGCGATGGGAGCATCGATATCATCTACGATCTCGCCCAGAAAGGCAACTGGAATATTATCGCGGTTCCCAAAACCATCGATAATGACGTTCCCTATACGGAATGGGCAGTCGGTTTTACCACTGCCGTCGATATCGTTACTCAAGCTTTGTATGATCTCACCTTTACCGCCGCTAGTCACGAAAGGGTGATGATTGTGCAGGTGATGGGTAGAGATGCCGGTCATCTAGCTCTTCATGCTGGGATTGCCGGGGGGGCCGATGCGATTTTTATTCCCGAATTAACCCCTGCTCTCACTCCCGAAATTATCGACGGTTGTTGTCGTCATTTGGCAGAATTACGCGCTCAAGGTCGTAAATTCGCTCTCATTGTGATTTCTGAGGGTGTTAAAAACGAAGATAACCAAAAAGAGAAGTATATTGCCGATTATTTAGAAAAATTAATATTTGACAAAACTCGCTCTTTGTGCGTTACCGATCCCGTCTTCTGTTATCTCAATTCCATGGATGTGCGGGCCATGTCTTTGGGACACCTGCAAAGAAGTCGTCCTCCTTTGGCCATGGATCGACTCTTGGCCACGGCTTTCGGCATTAAGGCCGTAGAATTAATCGAACAGGGTAAACTTGATCGCGTGGTGATTTGGCGCGGGGGACAAGTGCGTAGTTTGCCCCTGAAACCAGTGATCAAAATTATCAAACAATGTCATCAAGAAAATCGCTGTGCCTATCCCGTGGATCCTGAGGGTTTTATTGTGAAAACAGCCCGTTCTTTGGGAATTTACCTAGGGGAAAATCCCACAACTGAGACGGCAGTAGTTCCGCAAGCTGTGGAGGCGTTGGTTTAGTGATAATAAAGCGAGAAGGGTTGCTAATACTTTCTCGCTTTTTTAATTGGTTAAGATTAGATATTTCTCAACCTTACAATTACGAAAGATACTGACGGCTACTGTCGAAATAAAGAAACTTTTTTAAAGAGTGTAATTAGGGCTTGCTGAATAAATGTGAAATATAGACGAGGTAAGGGTTTTAGGGGCCTATTTTGCGAAACAGGTGCAAGATTTTGAGAGAATCGTGGTTGAAAACCTTGCATCTTCGGGGCGAAGCATTCGGGCATAACCTATCGGTGAAACCAGAGATTTTCTATCCGAATGCTTCGCCCGTACTTTTTCAGCCAGCCCTAATTAATTTTCTGAGCATAAACTTTTATTATTATAAACCCGAACTGTATATCCTTCTCAACCCGACGAATCAAATTCTTTTCTGTCAAATTTGTGGCTTTTCTCGCGAAACAGGTGCAAGATTTTGAGAGAATCGTCGTTCAAAACCTTGCGTCTTCATCGGCCCGCGTCCTGTAGGGGCGAAGCATTCGGGCAATAACCTATCGGTGAAACCAGAGATTTTCTATCCGAATGCTTCGCCCGTACTTTTTCAGCCAGCCCTAATTAATTTTCTGAGCATAAACTTTTATTATCGGCCCGCGTCCTGTAGGGGCGAAGCATTCGGGCATAACCTATCGGTGAAACCGTAGATTTCCTATCCGAATGCTTCGCCCGTACTTTTTGCCGCAAACCCTACATAAAGACTTCTACTATCAGTGATGAGGTTATAAGATTGAACTATTGGACAAGCTTCAATGAGATGTCTAATCTCTTGAAAATAGTCATTAATCAACAAATTCTATCTCCTCAATTTCTTCTTTGTCTTGCAGTAAAGCTTCTAGCATCCAAGCTTCTCCCATCCATTCATCAAAGTCTAAGGTATGCTGCAATTCATTGTTTTCAAATCGTCTGAGAAATTCTTGTGTCTGCATTTGATACTTAAGTAGGTAGGCGTTAAAAATCATCAGACACCCCCCTTATCAAGGGGGGCAGGGGGGATCGGCACCCCCCTTATCAAGGGGGCAGGGGGGATCGAAGCTAAAATCCATTTTTAATTTAATTATAACCAGCTACTTATTTTCAAAAAAAGTTATTCGTTCTTGGGTGCGCTTAATTCCTTCTTGAAGTTCTTGCGGTCTTTCGGTTAATGCGTCTTCAATAAATTTTTTTAAGGAGTTTAGATGCTTAGATTTAAGTTTTACTTCAGCCATAATGCTTCCGAGTTGATAATCGCTGCTGTTTGCCATTCGTCAGTCCATACTAATTCTAGTTCATCTACTGCTAAAAAAGCTTGGGCGAGTTCTTCTGCTTCTTGTTGTTGTCGCCATTGTTGTAAAATTGAGGCGATGAAAATGCTTTTATCTTCTACTTTCTGGTTTAGGTAATTAACCAGTTCATCGGGTAAAAAAATGGAGATTTTAGCCATTGTTATCTCTTTGGCTATTTGATTCCAATGTCTATCGTATCGTGAACTACTTTTCCTTGCCAACTAATTTTCCTTCACTATTAAATTTAATTCTGCTTACTTCTAATCTCCTGAATATCTTGCCAAAAATCGGCTCTTGTCACATTTTTTAAGGTCTGTTGACGTTCTTGAGTATAGTCACCAAAACCCCATCCAGTATCTTGTAAAAAGCGAATAGCATCGACTTGTCCTAATTCTTTAACTAATGCTTGATAGCCTTTTTGTCTTAGCTCAATTGGTGTCATTGTTTTCATCTACTTGTAATAGCAAAGTTTCCATTAACCAAGTAACAGGATTATCTAATTTTACTTGCAATAATTTACTGTATTTTATGGCTTTTCTAAGTAATCTGTCATCGGTGGTTAGCAATACGTCTATCCTAGCATATTCGGCGGAAGCGATATGAAAAGAATCATAAAGATCAAATCCTAAATATATAACCAATACTGTTTAACTGTTGTCCCATTCTTCATCACTAATACCCGCTTGTTTGAGAATTTCCTTAACTAAATCTATAGAGATTTCTTGATTTCCATGAGGGTTAGGGATGCGAATTTTATGTTGACCCTTTTTCATAAATTGATGTTTACTACCAGAAAAAGGTCCTGTGTAACCTAAAGCTTTCAATTTTCTGATTAATTTTCTGCGAGAAATTGCTGATGGCATAACTAAACTTCTGCAACTGTTGTAACTTTAATTTCTAATCCATCTATGATAGGTAAAGGGTCGCCATCTTGTAATTTTAAAATGATCCATTCTTCTAGAACTTCTAGTAAGTCTTGACGGCATTCTTCAACGGTCAATCCATTTCCCCAAACGCCTTGAAAGCCTTCTATTTCAGCAAACCAAGTACCGTCATTTAGCCTTTTGTATTGTGCTTTTTGTAAAGCTTTTTCACAATAATTGAGTAAGATCATTTTCTTCTCTAAATCTCCATAATATGTAACTAGGGTTTGCTGAAAAAGCTTTTCCTGGGGGCAGGGTGTGGGGTGTGGGGTGTGGGGTGTGGGGTTTTACCAGTTTTGAGGTGGTCAACTACCTAATTTTCAGGGAAAAAGTACCTGAATTTTCCCCCGATCCCCGCAATGGCTGGCACTTTTTGAGGGGAAAAAAGTCCAAAAGTCTTAT